>VXRD01000140.1 GCA_009838845.1 Gemmatimonadota bacterium
AGTGGGGCTCCTTTCTGATTACTGATAAGGTACCCACCAAAACGGGTCAAGTCCACACCAATGTATCGGACTTTCGGCTCCCAGGATACGCCGACCCAGCGCAGCAAAGCCTTCCACTGGTCCTTCTTGGTTCCTTTCCTGATTTGGTTGGGCCATCGGTGGAAAGGAAGCACGAGCCCCCGATCCCTCACGCTGGCAAAGAACCGGTCAAACACTGGTGGCCCTCCCCAATCTTCTCCTGCGTAGCAGTCGGCGGCGGGTAGCCATCCTTTGTCAGTTGGCAGACACAACGCCTTGGCCATCTTAGCCCGTTGTTTTTCCCTTTGAGTGCCATTCGGGTTTTCGAGCAACGGTGGCACCTCCGCGAATTTGCGGCTTGGTGACCAAGATAGAACCTGAAGCAATGCTCGCCATCCGTTGGTCTTCCATTCCCCGCTGTACCATTTGGAGACAAACGGCAGCAAAACATCATAGAGGTATTCCCCTCGTTGCTGCAAAATCCATCCTGATATCAGATCTCTCCAGATTTCGAGGGTCTCACCATTGTCTCCTTTCTTTGCCTTTGTCTCATATCGTTCTATGACTTTTCGCATTCGTGGATGTAATGAGTCGGCTGGCAGCCAGTCGGGCCAATCCTCGGGACGGACAAGTATCATTGGGAGGTTGCCGTTGAGTGTTCGTGCAACTTCTTTCCCAGTCCACCAGCAAGGTACGGCTCGCAAGCCTTCAAGCAGATATTCACGGTCCTCATGGTTTCGCGAATATCCCGAAGGGATACGCTTCAGTCCACCTTTAACCAAAACCCCCCAACTCTCAAAACACTCTTTGGGCGACTCATTGCGACAATAGCTGAGTAGCCGGATATAATCCTCTTTTTTGATATACTTGGCACCAAAACGCTTGAGGATATCTGCCAAGTCTTGAAGTTCAGGCACAAGTAGGCATGCCTTCCGCACTTCGTTAGTATCGTCCCGTAGAACGTGACCAAGCCTGTCGTTCCAAAGCTGCACTTCCCCAGGTCTGACCCGATCGCCACCGATGACCGGAACGAATGGTGTCTGGCATAGCGTATCCCAAATGTCTTTCTGGAGATGTCGCAAGGGTGAATTACCATCTTCGTAGACGATTTCTCCAAACGATTCCAAGGCCGTCCGTGCAGGAACATGCTTGAGCACATCTTGAAATAACTTACAAAACTCCCGACGGATAGCGTCGTCGTGTTGGCCTTTCCTAACGTGCTTTCGGTTATGCTCAAGATCGAATGAAGCATGGATCAGAGCAAGCACTCCGCTAGCTTCCTCAGTAGGATAAAAAACATGGAAAGGGACGTCTGCGCCGTGAGGAACGGCGTCTCCTTGTTCCGTAAGAGGGAAACAAACGGCGACCGTTAGTTGTTTGTCTTGGTCGCTCGGTGCCGAGTTGCTACGAATCCATCGGCGCCACGAAGTCGAAGTAGATCTGGTCGGACCGCGGGTAGAGAGTATGACATCACTGATCGACAATCCAAGTTCCCCCTGCGTAATCTCATGAACTGTTTCCCTATCTTCAGTACAAATACGGACACAAGATAATTCTTGGGCGAGAAGCAGGAATAGGGGGTCGAGACCACACAGTCGGTCAATGATGACCCCAGCCGTTGCTTTGTCACGAAACGGAAGACGAACGACAGTTGTATAGCCCGAAGATAAAAGCTCTTTGATTCGTTTGTTTGGTTCGCATTCATGGGGAATGCGGAAAGTCAAGGTAGGCGGATTATTGTATAGTTTTTTCTTTTTTAAAAGCTTTCGAGTTTTTGTTGACGAAAATAAAAAATGAAAGGGGCCTGAATGAATCTCCGGTTCATCGGTAATCTCAAGCACAGCCTTGAAGCCCAATCCCTTCGATCCGATGAGTACGTCGCTCAACCTACCCTCCCCCATCGCGTCGTCTGCATTCTGCAAAAGCTCCCAGACGAATCGGCCTCCATAATCATGGACGGTTTCATGCTCAATGTTGGAGTCAGAAGTTACCCGATTTGGATCCTTGTAGTGATCCAATTCGTTGCAACGAATAGCCCGAATAAGCTGTTTGTCACACGCGTCGAAGTGATCTGTGACTCTATCCAATTGTTTGTCGCTGAGATGGGAGGCGCAGACGCTGATCACGCCTTTGCGGGAAAAGGGGCGTCCACCATTTGCCACCAAGAGAGCATTATCTGTGACCTCAAATAGTATTTCGTTACTACGGTCCATCATGATGAATTGGTTCTCCTGATTTGATATGATTAATTAGCACAACCCTTACTATGGGCCTTGTAGGCAATTACAGTGAGTTCTTTATTGGTAAGATCCAGCCCACTCATCGCACACAACAACCAGATTGCGTTATCTACAAATCCGACGTATTTGCCTGCGTTCACCGCAATTTTCTCTACAGAGGCCATAGTTTCGTACAGTTCCGACCTGGTAGGGGTAGTAGGCGGTTTGTTTTTGCTTCGGTCTGGCCAACGATTGAAATGCACAAGCCCAAAAGACCCCATCGCTCGTAGAATATGTCTATCGGGTTTCGCCACATCAAATCCCAGATTTTTCAATGCCTCCGCAGCCACAGGAACCCCGAATGACGGAAGTTTATACTTATTCGATAGGCCAATACACAAGGCGACCTGCTTCGGGTCATCATCACACTGGTACATAAGTGAGGTAAAATATCTCTCCGCTGCCCCATAGGTCTTGCTATATTCTGCAAGTTTCCGAGCAGTATGGGTAAGGTTGATGAGGTTTCTTTTTAGCCACGGAGAACCAGCTTTCCGTTCTTTAAACCAGGGTACGACATAACTGGCTATCTTGGTATCCGGCAACGCAGCGTATTCCTCAAGACTGAAACCACAGAATACATCCTTAAGTTCATGGCGAATCTTTTCGATCTTGGACCAATCAATACCACTGGACAGCACAGCCATCAATAACCCCTCGAAAACTTCGTCGTCATTCCAGGTCTTTCCAGCGATTCTCTCCTCAATAGCTGCTACTTGGTCGAAGTTTTCAATGTGCTCTTCCCATTTTGGAAGCGACGAATTGAGACGAGACTCAATGTGGCTCCAAATTATCGGAATCGTCTCAACGCGACACCGTGCATCCGCTAATTTCTGGTAAAATACAGGGTCTGATTTCCGAGCCGCTTTTCGCTTTGTCTCAAAATCTGTTTTCGCTTTCTCAAGATATGTCTCAACTTCTGGCTGGTGAGCAAGATAGAACGCAATAGCTCCATAGATCTGTTCAAGTGTCAGTGCGGGAAGCGATTGGGCAATGCTCTCGGGAGATTGTCCATCCAGAAAAGCATAAACGATGGTATCCAGAGAGACCCGAGTATTTACAATCCAATAGCCTTCATCGCGCCACTCAACATAAGCCTTGTTCATATTCTCGTCTTTCATCTGCGTACATCTGCGGATACTACTTATACCCCAAATTCGGTGCCAGCCAGCGCTCCATCTCCGCCATCTGCATTTCCTTGCGGCGTGCGTAGTCGGCCACTTGATCCGCGTTGATCTTGCCCACAGCAAAATAGCGCGCATCGGGATGTGCGAGATACCACCCACTGACCGAAGCCGCAGGGGTCATGGCAAAATTCTCAGTCAACCGAATATCCGTCTCTCGCTCAACCCCGAGCAAATCAAACAACGTCTGCTTCTCCGTGTGATCCGGGCAAGCGGGATAACCGGGCGCGGGACGAATACCGCGATACCTCTCCCGGATTAAATCCTCATTGCTCAACGCCTCGTCCAGACCGTAACCCCAATCTCTCCGCGTCTTTGCGTGCAAAAACTCGGCAAATGCTTCAGCCAGGCGATCCGCTATAGCCTGGAGCAAAATAGCATTGTAATCGTCCAATGCGTGCTTAAACGCCGCTGCTTTTGCGTCAACGCCCAATCCCGCAGTCACGGCAAACGCCCCGATATAATCTGTATATCCGGCTGGTGCGACAAAATCCGTCAGTGAAAAATACGGTCCTCCCGTGCGCTTTTTCTGCTGCTGGCGCAACATGTGCAACCGCGCCCGCTCGGTATCTCTGCGCTCATCTTCAAACACGACAATATCGTCGCCATCGGCATTTGCCGGAAAAAATCCGTACACAGCCTGTGCCTGGATCCATCCCTCATCGACAATCGCCTTGAGCATCGCCTGTGCGTCATCGAATAATTTGCGCGCCTCTGCGCCCTTGTTCGGATCATTCAATATCTTCGGATAACTGCCTCGCAACTCCCATGCGTGGAAGAACGGTCCCCAATCGATAAAATTGACCAATTGAGAAATCGGAAAATCGCACAAATCCTGCACACCTGTAAACTTGGGTTTGGGGAGATCAACCTGTGCCCAGTCAAACATCTGGCGACGCGATAGTGCATCCGAATACGAAATAAGCGGCCTTCGAGAAATGTCAAACTCGGCCAATGCCCGCTGCTGTGACTCGCGATTTGCCCGCACATACTCGTCCCGTTGCTCTGCGTTCAACAACGTACCCACCACACCCGTTGCGCGCGATGCATCCACAACATGTACGGTTGCATAATCGTAAACCGGCGCAATTTTCACCGCTGTATGCTTGCGGCTCGTGGTCGCTCCCCCAATTAAAAGGGGCACGTCAAATTCCTCGCGCTGCATCTCGCGCGCGACATGGACCATCTCATTGAGCGACGGTGTGATCAAACCGCTCAGCCCGATGATATCGACCTCTTCTTCCAGTGCAACTCTCAAAATGCGATCCGCGGGCACCATCACACCCAGATCGATCACCTCATAATTATTGCACCCCAAAACCACGCCCACAATATTCTTGCCAATATCGTGAACATCCCCTTTCACCGTCGCCATCAGAACCTTACCTCGCGCCCCGCCGCCCGCTTTCTCATCTTCCATCAAAGGCTCGAGATACGCCACCGCCTGCTTCATCACGCGCGCTGTTTTGACCACCTGGGGCAAAAACATTTTGCCTGCGCCAAACAAATCGCCCACCACATTCATCCCGTCCATCAATGGACCTTCGATCATCTCCAGCGGTTTGTACCTGCCAAGTGCCTCCTCTAAATCCTCTTCCAAATGCTCTGACTGCCCGTGCAAAAGCGCGTGCTTCAAGCGATCTTCAACCGAGCCCTGTCGCCATGCATCGTCTTTTTGACGGCTCTTGCCCTCTGAGCGCACAGACTCGGCGAAATCCACCAGCCTTTCCGTCGCATCTTTTCGCCGGTTGAACAACACATCTTCAATCAGCACGCGCAACTTCTCGGGGATTTCTTCATACACCATCAACTGCCCGGCATTGACAATGCCCATATCCAGACCAGCTTGAATGGCGTGATACAAAAAAGCCGCGTGAATCGCCTCTCGCACGTAATCATTGCCCCGGAATGAGAACGAAATATTGCTCACACCACCGCTCGTTTTCGCACCCGGGCACAGGTCTTTGATCTGTCTTACAGCCTCGATAAAATTGACTGCATAATCGTTGTGTTCTTCAATACCCGTTGCAACAGTCAAAATATTCGGATCAAAAATAATATCCGACGCATCCATCCCCACATCTTCGGTCAAAATGTGATATGCGCGCTGGCAAATCCGCACCTTATCTTCAATCGATGTCGCCTGCCCCTTCTCATCAAACGCCATCACCACAACCGCAGCACCGTAGCGCAACACAGTCTCCGCCTGTGACTTAAAAACCGCCTCGCCCTCTTTCAAACTGATGGAATTGACAATCGCCTTGCCCTGCACGCATTTCAACCCCGCCTCAATCACTTCAAAATCGGAACTGTCAATCACAATTGGCACGCGCGCAATATCGGGTTCGCCCGCGATCAGCTTTAAAAACGTCGCCATAGCATCTTTTGAATCAAGCAACCCCTCATCCATATTGACATCGATCATATTCGCGCCACCAGCCACCTGCTCCCGCGCAACTGCCAGTGCTGCTGCATAATCACCCGTTTTGATCAACCGCGCAAACCGCCGCGACCCCGTCACATTGGTGCGCTCGCCAATCATAATAAAATTGGAATCGGGATAAATGATCATCGGCTCCAAACCGCTAAACCGCGACACAGAAGGCCGCTCGGGAATTTTTCTCGGCGCCTTATCGGATACAGCCTCGGCAATCGCAGCAATATATTCGGGCGTGGTACCACAACATCCGCCCACAATATTGAGCCAACCCTGTGCGGCAAAATCGCCCAAAATACCCGCCATGTGGCCCGGAGAATCGTCGTATTCCCCAAACTCATTGGGCAAGCCCGCATTGGGATAACAACTCATAAATGCCGGTGCGAAATGAGATAAAGCCTCCACATAAGGCCGCATTTCCCGCGCACCGAGGGCGCAGTTAATCCCCACACTCAAGGGCTGTGCGTGTGCCACCGACAACCAGAATGCCTCTATTGTCTGTCCGGACAGCGTGCGCCCGCTTTGATCGGCCACCGTGCCAGAAATCATCACGGGCACTTTCACCCCGTGATCCAGAATATAACGCGACACGGCAAATAGCGCGGCTTTCGCTGTGAGCGTATCAAACACCGTCTCCACCAGGATTATATCCACACCGCCAGCCATCAAACCCTCAATCTGCGCGTAATACCCATTGACCACATCTTCAAATGTATGCGTGCGAAAAGCCGGATCATTCACATTGGGCGACAGCGAAAGCGTACAACTCGTTGGTCCCAGAGCACCCGCAACAAAACGCGGCTTATTCGGATTTTGCACTGTCACCTCGTCCGCTACTTTTCGCGCAACCTGTGCGGCCGCCACATTGAGATCGTAAACCCGGTCCTGAAGCCGATACTCCGCCATCGAAATCGGCGTGGCATTAAACGTATTCGTCTCGATAATATCCGCTCCGGCATCCAAAAAACGCCGGTGAATATCCGCGATCAAATGCGGCTGCGTCAGACACAAAAGATCGCTACACCCCTTCACATCAACGGGGTGATCGCCAAAGTCCTCGCCTCGAAACGCCCGCTCGTCCAGATCATAAGCCTGAATCATCGTAGCCATCGCCCCATCGAGCAGCAAAATGCGCTCTGACATCAAGTTGCGAATGGTTGTATCTGTATCACGCATATATCTTTTCTCTTATTCGGTTGAACAGGAAAAAGTCGAGGACAAAGATAAAATAAATAGCGTGCCTGACCAATCAACAGGCCGTTGAGTTTAATCAACTGACAGGCACGCACTTGCCCATCATCAAAAAAGCGCCGCGGCCAATCCGCCGGCCATTACCATTCCAATCGAAATCCAGCGAAACACCGCCACCTGGTGAACCCGTGCGCGGAGATAGGTCGCGGTCAAAAATCCCAAAATCAAACCCGGCGCACCCCAGAGGACGAATTGCAAACTCTCAAGCGTCAACACCCCTACGGCCCACAACACACAGAGACTCAACGTAGAAGTACACAAAAAACAGGTCAGAAGCGTTGCGCGCATCATCGCCTGCGGCCAGCGCTGTTTCAGCCCAAACAGAACGATAGGCGGTCCAGAAACACCGATACTGGAGGACAAAAAACCGCTGAACATACCCACCCCTCCACAGGTCAATGTATCATGTCGGAAAGGATTACCCGGTCGCAACTGCAAAACAACTGCCAATACCACCATCGCCAAACCAATAGCGCGCTTCATCACATCTGCATCTGTATCGCGTAACACAAACGCGCCCAAAGGCATACCCACAATCGCAGTACCCACAATCATCCCCAGTACCTTCCAATCCACATCTCGCCGCAGTTGAATAAATTGCCCGGTGCCCAAAGGCAAATAGGACATCAAAACCCCGGGCACAACCACCTGGGCGGGAAACCACAAAACCATCGCCGGTATAGAAAGCAGGTTAAACCCAAACCCTGTCAATCCCTGCAAGCTACCCGCAATCCAAAAAATACTGCTCGCATAGCATATTTCGCGTATCGGAAAATCCATTGTGTAATGGTTGCTTTTTGCTCTTTATTTTAGTTTTTTATTTCAATGAACGCCATTATCCGCAACCCCCTTATCCTCCCTGTCTTTTTCCCCACTTTTCTACTCAGACTGGGCAGTGGCTTGCTCGTCCCCATATTGCCACTCTACGCCAAATCGTTTGACATTTCCTACGGTCTCGTTGGTCTCGTGCTCGCTGCCGAAGGTATCGGCCACCTCGTTGGCGACCTGCCCGCTGCCATGGTACTCAACCGCATTGGTCGCAAATCCGCGATGCTATTAGGGGTTCTCACAGTTGCACTTTGCGGCGCAGGCCTCTTTTTTGCGCCCTCTATCTTTGTGGTCTTCCTGCTGCGCTTTGTGGGCGGGATAGGCGGCGCACTTTGGGACATCTCGCGGTATGCTTATTTGGCCGATGCCACAGCCGTCCATCAGAGGGGACGCGCCCTCTCTGTATTTGGTGGCATCAGCCGCATCGGCACCTTTTTAGGACCTGTCATTGGCGGCTATATTGCCTCTGTCGCCTCTGTAAGATATCCATTCCTCGTTTATGGCGGTATCTCACTCCTATCCGCAGTAGTCGCGGCAATCGCCGTCGAGGCCTCTCGCAAACGCGTATCGCCACCGCAACACGGCCTTGTGCGCCACTTCGCCAACATCTTTCGTACCAACAGCAAAAATCTGATCACCGCGGGTACAGGCCAGCTCTTTGCCCAAACCATTCGCAGTGGTCGCTACATCATCATACCGCTTTACGGCGCCGAAGTCCTCAATCTGGGATATGAACAAATCGGTCTCATCATGTCTATCTCGGGCTTTATAGACATGATGATGTTCTATCCCGCTGGGGTCATCATGGATCGCTTTGGACGCAAATTCGCCAATGTACCCAGCTTCGCGCTACAGGCCATTGGCATGGCACTTATCCCGCTCACAGAACCCTTTGCTGCCTACCTGAATCTGCCCTTTTTCTTCATTGGCCTCATCACAGGAGAATTTATCGCCCTCTTGTTCCCCGCCAGTCTGCTCGGATTTGGCAATGGTCTCAGTTCAGGAGCCATGATGACCCTGGGTGCCGACCTTGCACCCCGCGATGCCCTGAGCGAATTTTTGGGCCTCTGGCGCCTTATCGGAGATGGCGGGCGCATGTCTGGACCCGTATGCGTCGGTTATGTCGCCGACCTCCTCGGCCTATCACCCGCTGCTCTGGCTATTGCAGGCATTGGTCTTTCCGCAGCGGGCATCTTCCTCTTTCTCGTTCCCGAGACTTTGGATAGACGAATAGACGAATAGACGAATAGACGAATAGACGAATCCCACCTCGCCACCCAAAGTCGTTACGGGCTTCGATTCGCTGATTCGCTGATTCGTTCAGCCCCTCACCATAGCCTCCAGATGCGCCACAATCTCATCAATCGGTGCATAACAGGTCGAGCAGGGATAGAGAAACTCTCCTGTTGCCCGCAAATGCGCCCCATTTTTTATATGAAAGCGTCCTGTGCGGTCCATAAATTGCCCCCAATGCCCCATCGTATATCCCGCTTTTGGGCTCACTATCGCGCTCTCGCGCCAGCTTTTGGGAAAGAGATCTTGAAATGGTGGCACAGAATTGAGCCAACTGCCACACCTCACAATCTTCACATCGGAGCGGCGCTGCTGCGCATCCTTTAACAATTGCAGCAATGTGCCCATAAATGCATCTCGCATTTCGCTCAGAGGCGATTTGGGCTGATACACATTGCCGATGTGAATCGCGATATAATCGTCGCCATCGTCATACGTCCAGCATTCGTAAGGACGTCCCTTTATCGAAGGTCTGCTATAACCCTTTTTCACGCGGGGCCACAAATAGGCAAGCCCTTCTTCCTCCCATGCCTCGCCCTCACAACGATCAAAAATGGCCTTCAAACCCATCAGATAGGCATCCCAATCAGAGTCTTCATACCCCCGCGCCGGATGATGCTCGCCATCAAAAAAATCCGTATTGCGATACACATTGACCCGAGAAGTAACCGCATTTTCAAACCCAATTCCTTCCCGTTCCATTAGAAATCGCGCATACCACAAACTCAGCTTGAGAAAGTGGCTGGCATAGTGGATGCGAATTTCATTATCCATCAAAACTCCTTCGGACGCAGTAAATTGCACCGATTGGGTTTATTCAATACATAAAACAAAAAGAACGGACAACCCGCTTTGAGATTGCCCGTGATTTTCATTATTTTTTTGGAGCGGGAAACGGGACTCGAACCCGCGACATCAAGCTTGGGAAGCTTGCACTCTACCAACTGAGTTATTCCCGCTCCGCAAGGAATAGCAAATTTATAGGGGTTCATCTTTGGTGTCAACATGTTTCAAGGTTTTGCAAGATGACATCTGCCACATCACCATCACTACCATCTACCCATCTGAAGCGCTTATCCCTACGAAAAAAAGTCATCTGTCGTTTGGCATAGCGTCGCGTACCCTGTTGCAAATCGGCAAGTGCGCGATCAAGCGTCGTCTCACCATCGAGATATTGAAATATTTCCCGGTACCCAAACGCATTGAGCGCGTTTAGATCGGAATAGTAACCTCTATCACGGAGACTTTTTGCTTCTTTAATCAGGCCATTCTCGAACATAAGACACGCACGCGCATTGATCCGGTCATAGAGTACTTCGCGCTCCCAGTACAAACCCAAATAAGATGCCTTATGGCGGATTGGCGGTATTGGCGATACCTTCTGATATTCAGAAAGCGGTTTACCCGATGCTTCATAGACTTCCAGACCACGCAGAATGCGTTGTGTATCGGTTGCCTGAATTTTCGCAGCCCATTCCGGATCGACCTCGCACAGCCTTTTGTACAAGGCGGGAAGACAATCCCTTCCCTCTTCCTTCAATCGCGCGCGAACCTCTATCGGAATTTTTGGCATAGGTGAAAAGCCATCGAACAACGCGCGAATATACAACCCCGCTCCTCCTACCACAATGGGCATCTTGCCGCGACGCAGAATATCTCCAATTACCGCAGATGCATCTTCGGCAAATTGCCCCGCGCTATAGTCTTCGTCGGGATTGATAAAATCAATGAGGTGATGGCGCGTAGCGGCCCGTTCTTCGGTTGTCGGCTTTGCCGTCCCAATATCCATAAAACGATAAATCTGCCGCGCATCTGCCGATATAATCTCGCCATCTATCCTCTGCGCGAGTTCAATGCCCACAGACGTTTTGCCCGATGCCGTCGGTCCGGCAATCACCAGAATATCTGGAAATGAGGCCATGACTACCGCTTAAACCGATTGTCGATTTCATCCAGCCCGATCTTAACAAGTGTTGGCCTACCATAAGGGCTGACGAAAGGTTCCCGCGTTGCGAACAACTGATCTATAAGTGCGCGCATTTCTTCTGTCGATAAATCCTCACCTGTGCGAATTGACGTGTGCCATGCGTAAACCGATGCCAGCCGATGTTCCTCGGGTGCAATCTGCCGCGTTTGTAAGGAAGGCGAAACAGAAATTGCTTGCTCGGCTTCGGCCATATCGCGAATTATATCTCTCAAAAGTTGCCCGTCTTGCCACGTTCTCAGCCCCATGGGAATGGCATCGACAACAACCGTATGCCCCCCAAAATCGCGAATGCCAAATCCCATTTTTTCCAACAGGGGCATGGCCTCGCGCACAATAAGAATTTCTTTGACACTAAAATCGAGCGTAAGTGGAAACAGCAGCCGCTGACTCGTCGCGGGACGGGTATGCATATTGTCAATGGCGCGTTCGTACAAAATCCTCTGGTGGGCAACCTGCTGGTCAATCGCAATCAAACCATTTTTAATATGCGCCAAAATGTACTTGCTGTGCAATTGCCATACGGAAACCCGGGCAAAATCCTCTTCATCGAGATCATCGGTATTAATCCCGGTTCCCCGCTTTGCCTTGCCCGACGACATTCTCATCGTTAGCGGCAGTGCCATCTGAGGTTGTCCGCCAACTTTGGGCTGCCCGGGCTGATAGGTGATCTCAGGAGATTCTGCGATGCTCACAGGCGTATCTGCTACGGGCATAATAGCATCGTCCATTTCTGGGATCAGATCTGCGCCGCGCAGCGATTGCTGAACAGCTTGAGTAATCAGGCCGTAAATTGTCCGCTCATCGGCAAAGCGAACCTCGCGCTTTGAAGGGTGGACATTGACATCCACACGCGCCGGATCAATGTTCAGACAGAGGCAATACGATGGCGCAAGCCCCTTGGGCAAAAGCCCGCCATATCCTTCGTAAACTGCAAAAGCGATGGCTTTGTGCTGCACCCATCGGTTATTGACAATCAAAACCTGTTGGGCACCGGATTTTCGCGCGGACTCGGGCTTGCCCACAAAGCCTCGAACCTCTATGCCGCTCGCCTTGCTCTCAACACCGATGGCATCTGCGCCATATCGCACGCCAAATATCTGCTCTGCCCGCCGATCAAAGCGCGATCTCCCCAGTTTTAGCACCTGGCGCCCATTGTGCTTGAGGTCGAATCCGATCTCGGGATACGCCATGGCCATAGCCGTCACCGCGTTCACAATATGTCGAAATTCCGTATCGACACTTTTGAGAAATTTTCGCCTGGCGGGCACATTGAAAAATAAGCCGTGCAATGTAACAGCCGTACCCTGCCCGCGGCCAATCGCGGATACATCCTGCACGCGCCCGCCCACCACGGAGATTCGCGTTCCTTCAACCGCATCTACCAGGCGAGTTTCAAGAGTCATGCGCGAAACAGCGGCAATACTAGGCAATGCCTCGCCCCTGAATCCATGTGTGAGCAACCCTTTTAGATCGTCCAGACTCTGGATCTTACTCGTCGCGTGTCGTTCAAGTGCCAAAAGCGCGTCATCGCGCGACATCCCGCATCCATTATCACTGACCCGCAGGCTCTCTTTGCCGCCAGCAGCAATTTCAACGACAATGCGGTCCGATCCCGCATCCACTGAGTTCTCAATCAGTTCTTTTGCGACAGATGCTGGCCGCTCGACCACTTCCCCAGCAGCGATGCGGTTGGAGATCTCATCCGGGAGTATGCGAATTTGATTGGGCATATTGAGGATAGAAGTGAAAAAAAAGAAAACAAAAAACGCCTAACCCGCCGGGCGCCGAAATGTTTGTCGAAGTCCCGGTGTTAAAACAGCGGAAAACTTCCTGCGGGGCTACCCTCATGCAGATTCAAGGCGTTTTTTTGTGAAGCGCAAGCTTCGACGCAAATATAGCATTTTTACAAATCTGAATCAAGGGATTCCTTCAAATACTGCTTGATGGGTATGAGTTAGCCCCAATGGAGTTTGACTTAAAAAATAAATTCTTTAAGTTATACCATCTTCCATCACAAGGAGATTTTTCCAGTGCAGGATTTTGTCCTTCATCCCGATTCTATATTAATCGACCAAAAAACGATTCAGAACCGCGTTCGCGAACTCGGCGCCGAAATTTCCGCACAGTACCCAGACGGTGTCGTTCTCGTGGGCATTCTAACGGGTGCCCTCTACTTTTTAGTCGATCTTTCGCGTGCGATAAGCTGTCCCATTGAAATTGATCTCATTGCGATTTCGAGTTATGTCGGTACAAGTAGCTCGGGCACAGTGACATTCACAAAAGACCTCAGCCGTGAAATTGACGACCGTCATGTGCTCGTTGTCGAAGATATTGTCGATACCGGGCGCACGATCTCTGCACTTCTCACATTATTAAAAGACAGAAACCCGCGCAGCCTCGGTATCTGCACCCTCCTGGACAAACCAGACCGCAGAATCGTACCCGTCCCCATCCATCACTGCGGTTTCACCATTCCGGACCAATTTGTGGTGGGTTATGGCCTTGACTACAACCAGGCCTACCGCAACCTACCCTACATCGCTGTGCTGAATGAACCCAGGTGAGAAGTTAGAAGAGAGAAGTTAGCACAGGCGAAGCCTACAACGAGCGTAGCGAGTAACTCCACCCAACCCAGCCCCAAGACGGGTGCTTTTTCACGCTTCACACTTCCTCCTTCACACTTCAAACAGCAACGCACGTACGCGCTGAAACAACACATTGATCATATCTTCTGTCAGGACGCCTGTATTCATATTGTAGCGACTAAAATGGTAGGTCGCTACGAGGATTTTATCGTCCAACCGGTACACACCACCGTGCTGAAAACGATAGGCGTTTAGCCTCGTCACACGCCCTGCTGACCTCTCCAGCCTTATATAACTGTCAAACGCATCCCTGCCCATCGCCAGAACGATTTTTACGCGATGCAAGAACGTCATCTCCTGTGCCAGCCAGTCGAGACACGTGCGCTTCTCTTCGGACCTGGGCCGATTCTGAGGCGGAACACATTTGACGGCATTCGTGATATACACATTGTCCAGATGCAGGCCGTCATGGAGGTCAACCGCTGTTTCCCGGTTGGCAAAACCGTGCCGAAAGAGCGCGCGGTACAGCACATCCCCAGCGCCATCGCCTGTAAATGGCCTGCCCGTGCGATTGGCTCCGTGTGCGCCGGGAGCCAGACCAATAATGAGCAATTGTGCGTTGATATCTCCAAAGCCCGGAACGGGTTTTGCCCAGTAATCGCAATCGCCAATTTTGCGATTTTCCGCCAACTCAAATGTGCGGCAATAATCGACTAGGCGTTTGCACAGGGTGCATTCTGCAATCTCTTTTTCGAGGACGCGCGTCTGCATAGTAAATATAAAAGTGTTTGCAAATGGCTCTTATTCAAAAAAAAAGGCGACCCTTAGCGGATCGCCTCACTGTAAAAACCACCACCTTGTATTTATCGACCAAAGTGAGGGTTGGCAATAGTCGGTTGCTGTGCTGCACGCGCCATTGCTTCATGCTCTTCATCCGTACAGGAACGATCCGTTGGAACCGAGGGATCTGGGCCTCCGGGCTGGTACCCATTTTGGATTAACCAACCTTCTAACTCATCACCGCTGATATCGGCCAGCATCGTATCCCCAATCTGCACACAGGGCTGTAAGGGCTGCCCGCTCTTTATAACCATCTCGCGATAGTTGTCGGGATTGTTAATGATATCGCGGTCTTCGTACTCCAGCCCATATTTTGCCAGAACAGCGCGCACACCACCGCTCCAACCGCAAACTGGCTTTAAATAGGCGATGACTTTGGGATTAGCCATTGAAAAACCTCCTGAAAAATGATACTACGGGTCTGATCTTGTTCTCTACTAATGTACAAAAAATCGCATATATGGCAAGGATTCTTATTGTCTATTCGTTTTTAAGAGTCCGCTGGCCTTTACTTCCCATCAATCAAAATCCCACACTTGGGACCCGACCTGTATCTAATTTGCGGCTCTTTCCCCATTTAATCGTCCCGGTTGTTTTGTCTAAAATGCCAACATTATACCACAAATTGGCTTCATTGTAAGACTGGTGCATCTCTACGACAGTATTGTTTTTAATCGCTACGGTGGGCACTTTCCCCCTGCCGTAATTCACGCTTGTACCCCACACAATCGTCCGCGTTTTTTTTTTTACCGTTCCCACGCGATACCACAATTGCAAGTCATCATGCCCTTGATGAACTTCCACAACCGTATCGCCGTTGAGGTCACACATGGGCAATCGTCCATTGTCGTATTTGTGGCTTTCCCCCCAATCAATCGCTCGCGTAGTCGGGTTTACAATACCAACATGGTACCACAAATTCGCTCCTTCATGGGATTGATGCACTTCGACGATAGTATTCAATTCTCCTTTGGAAAATCCAATACTCGGAAATTGCCCCCGATCAAATTTTTTGCTTGCACCCCAGTTGATAACCCGGGTTGAACGATCCAAAATTCCAACGTGATACCACAACTCTGTTCCATCGTGAGACTGGTGCATCTCAACAACAATATTGCCCTGCATGGCGACAACCGGGCTTCTGCCCCTATCTTTGTAACTAATGCTACTTCCCCAGTTAATCGTCCGCGTTTTTTTCTCAATCGATCCAACGCGATACCACAGGGTCAAATCGCCCTGACCCTCGTGAACTTCTACAATCGTATCGCTGTTAAGGTCGCACATGGGCAATCGCCCATTGTCGTATTTGTGGTTCTCTCCCCAATCAATCGCTGTTGAGTTTACAATGCCAACGCGATACCACAAATTCGTTCCAATATGAGATTGATGCACTTCAACGACGAGATTACCTGTGGATTCACTGGCTTCAATTAGAGATGTGATGGCAAAAATAATAAGAATACTTTTCACTTCTTACTTCCCACTTCTTCCTTCTCGACGGCGCGCTTTAAGGCGTTTTTTTCGCCTCTGTCGCCTTCGGCGAAGCTCTTTTCTGCGTTCACTACCCGCCATAAAACCTTCCTATTCATTACCAAAGCGAAAACCAATTGTGAATTGCAATGCACTATCTTTTTCATCGTCGGCAATGATGAGTTTCATCTCGCCAAACCAGGCCAGCATCGGACTCAATTTGCGCTGATACCCCAATGGCAAATTCAAGCTGATTTTGGTATCGTTTTGGGGGCCATCTACCGACTCTTCTACCGCTGACTCAGATTCTATAGCATCAGATGCTATTTGGGGGCGAAAGAAGTGGGTTCCAAAACCACCACCGAAATAGGCTCGTCCGACTGGCGTTTGATGAAAAAAGTAAACGACATCCAGATTGACGGCATAAACGCGCAAATTCTCCTGTGCCGCGATATCCAGGCCTGGAAGCAGATGCAATTTGGGCAACATAACAGATCCCAGATCGAGATTGCCCCCGATCATCCATCGGTGAGAGTCAAACTGCCCACCCATGCCGTAAAAGGTATCAAACTGAGGTTCGCGCGTCAGACTCACCCCCGCTTTGACATGCAACCCCAGGGCATCGGACATTTGAGGAATACACAGCACCATCAAAGCTGCCAGTCCCCAGGCAGCGAATATTGAAATCACTCGATTCATGTTACCCCCTTTCCTTTGGATTGGATGTCTATTCAATTCCTCACAAATCAGCCTGTCCCATTTCCCCCATTTTTTGCCCACAATGCCTTGAGAACTTCGCCCGGTGACATGGGCAAAGTTGTCATTCTCACACCCACAGCATCGTAAATCGCATTTGCAACTGCCGCAGCAGGTGGAACAATTGGCACTTCTCCCACCCCCCGCACACCATAGGGGTGGCCGGGATTTGGCACTTCGACGATATGGGTTTCAATCATGGGCAAATCGAGACATGTGGGCATCCGATAATCGAGCAAACTCGCATTGGTCAAAAGTCCATCTCCATTATAGGCGTATTCTTCGTTGAGTGCCCAGCCAATGCCCTGTGCTGTGCCTCCTTGCATTTGTCCCTCGACATAACCGGGGTAAACAGCTTTGCCAGCATCTTGAATCATAGAGACGCGCAAAATCTCCACTTTGCCCGTTTCGGTATCGACCTCAATATCGACAATCATTACCGCAAAAGCCCCGCCCACGCCGGACGGATTTACGGTTGCCCTGCCCATAACGGGACCACCGGTTTCGTCAAGCATTCCTGCCAACTCTTTGAACGATATGGTCTTAGAAGAATCAGATGAAGAAAATGTGCCATCGTCAAAAACCACATCATCCGTAGAGATCTCCCACAATTTTGCCGCGCGCTCAATCAATTGCTCCTTGATATCCAGGGCGCACTGATAAGCCGCCCACCCTGTAGCAAATGTCGTGCGACTTCCCCCGGTCACATCTGTATCGCCGATAGAATCCGTATCAACGACCTGTGGCTTGACGTCTTCGGCCCGAATGCCGAGCACTTCGGCCAATTGCATCGCAATAGACGTTCGGGTTCCGCCAATATCCGTAGAACCCTCGACCAGACTGACCGTACCATCGGAATTTACACTGGCAGCGGCACTCGACTTCAACCCCACGTTGAACCAGAAACCCGAAGCAATCCCGCGCCCGCGATTTTTGCCGTTGACTTGCGTCGCGTAGTGCTCTGAAGAAAGGGCTGTTTTGACACACTCCTCGTTACCGATTCTCGGATAAACCGGCCCATCTGCGCGTCGCGTGCCTTCTCTGGCAGAATTTTTAAGCCTAAACTCAAGTGGATCAACATCCAATTGCTCGCAAATCTCGTCGATAATCGTTTCTGAAGCAAAAGCGGCATTGGTCGCACCGGGCGCCCTGTAGGCCATAGTCTGCGGTTTATTGACCAGCACCTCGTAACCGTCAATCAGCACATTGGGAATATTGTAGGGCGCGAAAATGCACATGGCACCTGGCGCTGCCCAACTACCGGGGAAACCACCCGACTCATACGCCATATACGCATATGCGGCGACAATCTTACCCGCTTTATCAACCCCCATTTTGCACTTGATAAAAGAGCCAGCGGTCGGGCCAGTTGCCTGCAAAACTTCCGTGCGACTCATGACCATCTTGACGGGGCGTCCCGTCTTTCTCGACAGAACCGCGGCCAGAGGTTCGAGATAAATCCGAATTTTGCCCCCAAATCCACCGCCAATTTCCATGGGCACGACTTTGACTTGTGAAACCGGCACATCCAATATCTGTGCAGTCTGTTCGCGCACGGTAAATGCGCCCTGCGTGCTGCACCACACTATGATCTGATCATCAGCACCCCACAAGGCCGTGGCATTTTGGGGTTCGATATACCCCTGGTGAACCGTCGCAGTATCAAATTCTCGCTCGATGACGAGTTCTGCCTCTGCAAATCCCTTCTCCACGTCGCCCAATTCGTGGCGAAAATGGGTACAAACATTGCTCTTTTGACCCGTATCTTCGCCCAGCGACTGCGTGGTCTGGTCTTCCAGAAGCAAAGGCGCGTCCTCTTTCATGGCTTCGTGGACAGTCAAAACGGGTTGCAACACCTCGTATTCGACATCGATCAAATCAACTGCTTCCTGTGCCGTATGAATATCTGTTGCCGCAACCGCAGCGACTGCATGGCCGTGATACAATACCTTGCCGTCGGCCAGCACATTTGCGCGCAGATGCTGAAGATTGGCAGCACCTTCACCGAGGTCTTCAATTTTGTCTTCTTGCAAAGGCAGGTCTTCAACGGTAATCACGGCTTTTACACCTGCAAGCGCTTCTGCCTTGCTCGTATTTATCGATTTGATCCGCGCATGCGCATGGGGGCTACGCACAACTGCCCCATGTAACATGCCTGCCATATCGATATCTGCACCGTATTTTGCCCGACCAACGACTTTATCGACGCCATCGTGCCGTATCGGACGGGTGCCAATAACTTTGTAATCCGTAATGCCCAGATAATCTTCTGTTTTTGTCGCCATTATGGGATCACCTCCCTATTCGGCCATTTCAGACGCGGCGTCTTGCACCGCGCGAACGATTTTGTCATACCCCGTGCAACGGCACAGATTCCCCGCTAAGTACAACCGAATGCGTTCTTCTGAAGGATCAGACTCTTGATCGAGCAATGCCTTGGCAGCCACAATAAAGCCCGGCGTGCAAATGCCGCACTGAAGAGCTGCGTGTTCGAGGAATTTCTGCTGAAGAGGGTGTAAGCCATCGGCACTTGCAACGCCTTCAATCGTCGTGAGTACCTGCCCTTCGGCTTCGACAGCCATCATCAGGCAGGAATCGATAACCTCTCCATTGACCAGTATGCTACACGCGCCGCAGTTGCCATTGCTGCAACCCTCTTTCGTGCCCGTAAGATCGAGTTGATCCCGCAAAACTTCGAGAATTGTCTGCCGAGGTTCGCACAAAAACTCGGCCGATTCTCCGTTGATTGTCGTTGTAACGTGAACTTTTCCTGGCATGCGATTAAGACTCCTTTGCTCTCTGAATGGCTCCCTGAATGGCGCGGCGCGTCAAAACGCCGGACAGGTGAATCCGCTGTTCGATAGTTCCCCGCATATCGCTAATAGGCCTGGCTGCTGCGCGCGATGCCGCACACGCCGCTTCTATAGCGTCTTCGTCATCTACTGCTTTCCCCACGAGTGCTGCGCCCGCATCGGCAACGAGCAAGGGAGTGGGGGCAACAGCTCCAATTGACACCCGCGCCTCTTGAATAGTCGCTTTATCGCTGTCCAAAACCACAGAGGCCGCAGCATTGGCGACTGCGATATCCATTTCATTGCGCGGAATAAATCGCAGGAAAAACGCCCCCGAATTGGCAGCCGGAGTTGGCACCTGAATAGAAATGAGAAACTCGCCGGATTGAAGAACACTTTGCCCTGGACCAGTAAAAAAATCCTCTGCTGCAACTTCTCGCGTGCCATTTGGTCCCGCAATACGACATGTGCCGCCCAGGACAATGACAGCAGGTGGGGTGTCCGCTGCGGGCGAGGCATTGCAGAAATTGCCCCCAACAGATCCGCGATTTTGAATCTGAATGGAACCGATGAGCGAAGTACAATCCACAAGCGCGGGATAACGGCTTGCGACAACATCGTAACCGTAAATTTTGGAACACGATGTTGCAGCGCCAATAGACAAACCGCTGTCCTCATCAAAACTCAACGCCGTTGCTTCGGGAATCTGCTTGAGATCGATCATCAAATCGATCTTGCGCCCCTCCTTCAACTGCGCGATCAAGTCCGTGCCACCCGCCAGAATGCCGACATTGCCATTTCCCGCGCCGAGCAGAGAAATAGCCTCATCTACAGACTGAGGTGCTTCATAATCAAATGCGTTCAAAATTTTCCTCCTCTTTATTAAAACCGACAGATTTTATCTGCGTTCATTACCCATTCATCTGCGGATGCTTTTGAATTTTTCTGAGAAGTTAAGAATACAACCGGAGTTCCGGGCTGTCAAGCCTTTTGCAGGGAGAGAATTAACGCTCTGAAAATGGATGTGTCAACCACAAAAAAGCGGGCTTCCGCGAGACGCCCAATCTGGTGGGAGGGGACCAGACTGAACGCTTGCGGAAGCCCAGGACCAACTATCAGACCTTATACTTCATTGCGATAAACGCCTGTGTGATACATTAGTTCCCGATATAGCCCTTAAGAACGACATACCCATCTTTTTGAGCCACGACCTCCCCCTGCCCAAAAACCCTGCGAATGTGTTTCAAATACGCTGCTGGACGCATCACAACAAGCATCAAACGCCCCCCAGGCCTCAATGCCCGAAAAGCACCTTCTATAAGGGGATGTGCCGCAGTATTGCCATCGTGAAAGGGTGGATTTGAAATAATAAGATCGAATTTCTCGCGCCGGTCAATAATGCGAGCATCTTCCACACGAGCCACTGCATTGCAAATCTGGTTGCGTTTCAAATTTTCCTCCGCGCAGGAAACAGCTCGAATATTCGAATCGATGAGCGTTGCATTGCCCTTTACAGATAGACGCGCAGCAACCATGCCGAGTGCGCCCCAGCCACACCCCCAGTCCAGCACGTGGTCTGCAGGACGAACTTTCATGCAGTCGATCAGCAATCTCGTCCCGTCATCGAGTCCATCCCGTGAAAAAACGCCCGCACGGGTTTCAACGCGATATGGACTGCCTGGCAAATCGCGCAATTCAAATGTCATTCGATTGTCAATCGGTGCCTGGCAAGGATTACTGCGCTCCTTTTTCGCGCTGTAAACTTCCACTCTGCCCACGCGCCCTGCGCGTCTGCTATTGCCAAAAACCGCCTGCAAATACGCGGCATAACTTCTAATACCTCGATTTCGCTGACCCGCCAGATAAAGCGCGCCACCCATTTCAAGCGCCTGAAAGCCCTGATCAATCCATTCAAATACCTGACCTTTGGCAGACCTTTGGACGGGTTTGTAAAATACGACACGCGCGTCGGAAATCACCTGTGCCGGCATTGCACTGAGCACCCCGTTTATCCCAAGTGCTTCTGCCTTTTGCACGGCGCGAATATCCTCCCCCACAAAAGTCACCCGAGCGCCTGTTTCCCGCAAGCATTCGAGACAGTCTTCCTCCCAACCGAGATCCAGCACCCGGCTACCGACCTGTACATCTGCCACGTCAACAAATGCTTCTCTGACTTGTGTGTCTTTTGTTTTAATCACTTGTAAATCACTCTGCCACAATATAAAAAGGGAATTATATTCCATCCCCCATCAAATGAAAAAAACGAGCTACACCCCTTTGCTCTACGACTCTGCCCGCGCCTTAATACCCGCATAAGAATTGGAATTATTGACATCGGTTTCGACAGGCAAATTGGAATCGCGCCATCCCACCACTACGAGAACGCCATTTTCGACTTTTCCACCAAAGCCACCCTGAACATTGGCGAGATTCGAATACCCCAACCGCGCCATCAAATCCGCGGCCATCTGGGAACGCATTCCGCTCTGACAGCCACAAAAAATGGGCTGTTCTTTATCGGGTAGTGTTTTTTGCACAACATTCAGAAAATCGGGATTTGGCACCATGCTCCCCGGGCCGGGAACTGCAATGGGGATATTGATAGCGCCTTCGGGATGCCCCTGGGCAAATTCCATTTCCGTGCGCACATCGAGATAAACCGAATTTTCCGCTTCATCCATCGCGGCTTTTGCTTCTCCTGGTTCAAGCTGTTTAACTGCCATATTAAACTCCAATATTGAGGTGATTACTTCTGGAATATATTGCTTACAAAATAAACAAAATCATGGGTGGGGCAAGTCCTGAATCTCGTTTGGGCATTTACTGCGTTTCAGTTCTTTACTCTTGTCGCTGGATATATTACTTTGGGTTTCAATAATCAAAATAGTTTACAGGAGGACCATAGAGATGGCCAAAGAAAACACACTGAGGGTCGCTGTTGCGGGTTGCCACCGCATGCTGTTGCGCGATTTGACCCATCACAATTTTGCCGCGGCTTTTCGAGCCATTTCGGAAACTGAGATCGTCGGTGTATTCGATTACGGCGCAGAAACGCGAGCGGAATTTGTCACCTGCTGGCAGGACGTTTGGGGCGATATCCCAACCTTTGGTAACTATGAACACATGCTCAAAGAAATCAAACCAGATATACTCTGCATTGCCACGCGCCAGACCATGCACGCCGATCAGATCGAAGGCGCTGCCGCAGCAGGGGTTCGGGGTATTCTCTGTGACAAGCCTTTGGCTACAACCCTTACGGAAATGGATCGCATTATATCTGCGTGTGCGGACATCCCTCTCTGCTTTGGCCTTGACCGGCGCTGGTCTCTCCCCTATCGCCACCTTCGCCGGGACATGAGCGATCTGATCGGAACCATCACGAGTCTCGTCGCTTATGGCCTGCCCAACACCATCAATCACGGTTGTCATTGGTACGACGCCTTGCTAGGTCTATTGGGCGATCCCGAACCCTTATGGGTCAGCGGTCTGATTGACCACGGCGATTCGGACGATGAACGCCGCAAACTCGACCCGCCTGCACGTGCTCAAATTGGTATGGACAATGGCGTTGTCGCCTACATTACAATGGATGGCGGCAAAGGCCCCAGTTTTCAAATCACAGGAAAAAAAGGGCATCTATCCATCCTCTCTGACGCAACGCACGCCCATCTCTGCCGAGAAGATACTTACCAGTCCCTCAGTCTTCCCACAGACAAAGACCCGTGGCCGACGGGACCTGCGATGGTGCGCGATCTCGTGCAAGCTATTAAAACGGGTGGTCGCACGGCCTGTGACATCAATCATGTGCGCAGAGCCACAGAGATCGGATTTGCCATCCACCATTCCTCAAAGCAAGGGGGTGCGAAAATCGCCCTGTCAGATGTGGATCGATCCCTACGAGTGGAATCATACCCCTGGGGAAATGAATAGCTATAAAATACTCTTGGATAAATATAGTTTTAATACACTTACACACTGCTCTTCCCAAAGGAGATCCCAATGTCAGACCCTATGAACATCGTCGTCATCGTAGCCGATACATTTCGCACATCATTCCTGGGTGCTTATGGAAACGACTGGATCCACACGCCAAACCTCGACCAATTTGCCGAAGAGGGCGTGCGCTTCACCAATGCCCATCCCGAGTGCCTGCCCACCATCCCGACGCGGCGAACCCTTCACACCGGACGCCGAGCCTTTCCCTTCAAAGACTATAGTCCCGTTCCCTGGGACAATGTCTATCTCGCCGGATGGCAACCCATGTCGGGTGATGAGGGTACAATCGCCGAAGCCCTCGTGCAGGCTGGTTATCACACCGGTTTCTTTGCCGATGTCCCCCATTACTTTGTTCCTGGAATGAATTTTACGCGGGGCTTCCGCCAATGGCAATTCATTCGCGGCCAGGCAGAGGACCGCTATCGCGCCATAGCCGCAGCAGACCCGGCATTGATCGAATGCTATAAACTCAGGGAAGGACAGCCTCAGAATCTGATCCGCGCCCATCTGGTCAATGTGCAACCCCAGCGTCCCGAAGAAACATGGCCCGCAGCGCGGACGTTTCGCGCTGCCATTGAGTTCCTCGAGCAAAACGCTTCAAACACGCCTTTTTACCTCTATGTCGATAGCTTTACCCCTCATGAAACATGGGAAGCACCACTCCACTACTACGACCTGTATGGTAGCCGCGAAGACAGAGTACCCATATGTCTCAATGTGCCTTATGGTCCCCTGAGCACCAATCCCGACTACGAAGATCGACTCGCTTCTATTCGCGCCAATTATGCCGGACTCGTCACAATGGTGGATACCTGGTTTGGACGATTGGTCGATACAATTGACAGAGTGGGCTTGCGGGACAATACCATGGTCCTTTTTCTCAGCGACCACGGCACAAATTTTGCCGACAACGCCGAGGGCATAATCGGCAAACCCGCAGACTACATGTATCCGGGCACCATGTGCATCCCGATGATCTTGCGACACCCGCAAAACAAAGCCGCCGGAACCATCTCCGACGCCTTTGTCTATACCCTCGATATACCCGCAACAGTGCTCGACATTTCCGACGTCTCACCGATTGGACAAATCGCCGGACAGAGCCTGCTACCCATCGTTGAATCCCCGGGAACCTTCAGCGAGCGAGACTATCTAACATGCCGATACGGCAATTCCGTCTGGTACAAAGACAATACCACCTGGTTTTTTTCTCAGGCGGACTTTTCTGGGCCTCGCGTCTTCGACCTGGAATCAGACCCGGACTGCACTCAGAACATCGCCGAAAGAGCAGTAGATAGAATCAAACGAGCAAAACGCCGCATTCTCGAAGACGCTGGCGGCGAGATCCCCATCTACCAGCGCAAAGAATCCACCGATGCTCTCGGCCGCCCAGAATTTACTGTATGAGGGTTCTATAAATGTTACCAATCTGAAAACGGAATATTGTGTCCCTGTCCGGGAAACCAGATCATATCGATGACAAACGATGTACCCGCCCCCATAAAATGCCCGAGAATCAGGCCGATAAAAAAGGGGCGCGCTGTCCGATACGCCTGGGCGCCGCCAATTCTGAGAATAATAGCTTTGGCAAACCACGCCAGGAAAATTGGGAGAACGACATATCGCACGGGACCCACTGGACCAGCGGCAAATCCAATAGGGTGAAAAGGAAAACCGGGAAAGCGATAGCGCACAAACATCAGGAGCAAGGTAAATACCGCCCCTCCGAACAAAAAACCGATCAACTCCCAATTTCTTCCCCACGGATCCTTCGACTTCTTGACCAAGTCATCCCATGGCCAGCGCGCCAGTTCACCGGTAAAAATCCCGCCGTAATTGGCGGCACCATTTACATATCCCATATAGATCGTGTACAAAAACGTAGCAAACACGCCCACGCTCATCGCCAGAATCAGAACCCAGAGCAAGCGTCGCCTATTCGTCTGGATGGTATCGAATAACTTGGTCGAATGCCCCAGCGCGGGCATAATCGTCGTCTTGATATCGCTACACCACGAATGAGAAATAGCAATAGAAACGAGCGTGCGCGATGCCAGGGAATTAATACCGAGAATGACCGATGAAAAAATTTGCGGACACATCGCGGCGCGAAGCGAAATCAACCCAGCCTCTGCAATCAGGCGGGTTTGTCCCAAATACATCACCAGCACGCCAAAAAGGAACAGCGGGATAAACTTCAACTCCATCCCCGTCTTATAATGCCACACAGCAAGATAAAGCGCGCTCCCTATCAATCCAAACGCGGCAGTGCGATAAGACATAATCTCGCCCGAGTCATCTACTTCTGGATCATTGTAAAACGCCTTGCGAAATACATTTTTCAGATGTTCCCGCCCCATCCAGAATCCAACGAGAACAATCACAATGATTGCACCGTGCGATTGCGCCCCGATCGAAAGCGGATTCGTAGAGTATTCATCAAAAATAGCCTCCTTATAACCCAATCGGTTAAAAAGGCCCATTTCCATCGTAGTAAAAAAGTTAAAAAACCACAGACTGAACAGAATATCCAGCTTGATAAAATAGGCAAATCCCGCCACAACCGGGTACATACGCATCGAAATAGGTGGAAATACCCGGTCGAATACCACATTGGGATAACGCCAGGGGATCTGTGGGAACGAAGGGTTAAAATGATTGATCACATTCCACAGCACCCAGAAAAACGTCAATCCAAATCCAATCCAGAAAAGCGGTAGATTTAGAATCGGAATACGAAAAAAGCCCTTCTCTTTCGGCTCTTCCAGCACCGCCAGAGGAACCTCCATCAAAGGATATTCAATGCGCTCGTTCTCCACCCATTGCTTTCGCAAAATTACCATCAAACACAAAGCGCACCCATAGTAGGCGACAATTACCGTCATCCACCAGAAAACCGGCACCAGCCATATCGTCCATGGAATAGACGCTCCGCGCGGCAGCCCTTCAAAAAACCACCGCAAACCCTCGCCACCCGGGACCACGGTCCACTCGGGCAAGAGTGTCTCGTAATACACCGCCCACTGGTTTTCCGGCGAAGACAGATAATGGGGCACCGTAAAATTGGCGACCATCTTGCCAATAAAATACGTGGGCATCGTGGCCCCGATCAATGGCATCACAAAAATGACAATCAATTCACCCCGGCTCAACTTCAAGAATCGGTTTGCAAACAACACCAGCACCATCAAAGGCACCACAGCCGCCATTGACAGGTGATTTTGATCCAGACGGGTCGCGTGCAAAATAAATCGTGCATAAGACCCTGCATTCGTCGCCAGCACCGTCAATACAATACCAATTGACAGCGACCATACCGAAATCGGTGACCGGGTCTGACGATCGCGTGTTGTCTCGACCTCTCTTAAAGCCTCTGCCATAATACCTCTTGATTTAATGGACTTCACGAAGTATCTGTCTTAGCGCAAACTGCGATAAGGCGCGGGGATTGTTTTTTAGACGTTCCGTATTGACATTCTGCGCAAGTGTTTCCAGGTCTGCATCAGCATCCACACCGACCTGTCGCAGACGGGTTGGACAACCAATGGCGCTGATGAGATCGTCAATGTATTTTCTCGCTTCTTCAGAGCTCGCAACCCCTATCAGCCTATTGATCTCTCTGATATCTTTCTGAACTTGAGCAACACCTTTGGGATGCCAACAATCACCACTGACTACCCTATTGTTGTATATTAAGACTGCACCCAACGTCAGAGCCACAGCCAAACCGTGAGGCACGCCAAATTGAGATGTGAGCGTATAGGAAATCGCGTGAGGTGCTGTGGTCTTGCTGATATTGATCGCTTTACCAGATAGATGGGCAGCGCGGCACATATTAGCACGTACATCGGGTGTGGGACGGTGAACAGCAGCCTCGAGATTATCGAGCACCAGTTCCAGAGCTTCACTTGCAAAAACACGCGATTGCGCGGTTGCATTCACACTCCACAAAGATTCAACAGCCTGTGACAGTGCGTCCAGGCCAGTATGTGCGGTAATAGAAGGTGGCAAATTGGCCGTTAGACTGGGATCGATAATTGCGTAGTCGGGCAACACATTGGCGTGTGCAACGGAATATTTTTGTTCCCCGACATAAACCACAGCAAAATGCGTGGCTTCACTCCCCGTACCCGCTGTGGTGGGAATGGCGATTAATGGCGCGACTTTATCCCGAATCGGTATATTCCCTGTAAGAAGCTCGCGGTATTGATCCCGATGTGTACCGCAAATGCCAATGAGCTTGGCCATATCAATTGCAGATCCGCCACCTATGGCAATCATTATATCACCTGGATGTGTGTGCCAGAATTTGACTCCGCGCACCACATCGGCGTATTTAGGATTAGGTGCAAAATCATCAAAGATGGCATGGCCGCGCCCCTGTAATGCGGATTCTATATACATTTTTGCGCCGGATTTATCGTAGGCTGTGCGATCAGCCACAACAAAAACAGACCGCGCGGCTCTATCATCTAACAAAGACTGCACAGTCTCAATAGCCCCGGGTGCCATGTAGATAATCTGTTTCACGAGACGATTCATTTTTTTACCAATAAATCAGAAAGGACAGAAAATGGATTTTTATTTTCGACGTACATATCGCGGTGCGCTAAAAGCCATTTTGTTAGATTGGGCGGGAACCACAATGGATTACGGATGTTACGCGCCTGCTGTGGTCTTTCGCCAGGTGTACGAACGCATGCGAGTACCTATCAGCATGGCCGAGGCGCGTGCGCCAATGGGGGCGCATAAAAAAGTCCACATTCGCAAAATATCTCAAATCGCATCTGTACACCAGCGCTGGGAAGATACCTACAATCGACCACCTCAGGAATCGGATATCGATGCGATGTTTGAAGCATTTGTACCCTTGCAACTGAATTGTCTGGCTGAATACGCCGACTTGATTCCCGGTACACTGGAAGCAGTTGCCGAATTTCGCAAGCGCGGATTAAAAATAGGATCGACCACCGGATATACAGGCGAAATGATGGCACTATTGCAGGAAGAAGCCAAAAAACGTGGTTATGAACCCGATGCAACCGTATGCGCAACCGACGTTCCCGAAGGCCGCCCAGCACCGTGGATGTGTGTGCAAAATGCCATGCAACTGGGCGTGTATCCCTTTGCAGCCTGTGTCAAAGTCGATGACACGATCCCCGGCATCGAAGAAGGTCTCAATGCCGGCATGTGGACTATTGGACTTGCAAAAACAGGAAATGAAATCGGTCTAAACGAAGAAGAAATCAACCAACTTGATCCCGAAGTACTGCAAACACAGCTCGAGACCGTATATCAGCGCATGCATCAGTCCGGCGCACACTATGTCGTCGATGGCATCTGGGATGTACCAACTGTATTAGACGACATCCAGAGCAGGCTCACGCGCGGCGAGTGCCCCTGATAGGCAGTACTTAAAAAAGGCCGTGAGTCAGGTTACGACCTTTATGTGCTCTGTTACGCCGTTACGGTTGAGCGCAGGGTGAGGATCTCTTCTCCCTGCGTATTCACGTCAAACCCGTACCGCTTTTTCTCGACTCCAATCTCGAACCCATTCTCATCCTGTACCACCTGCACATTTGCCTGGCGCTCTGCAAAAGCAAAAATCAGAATGTCTCCGAGGGTTGATATCCGCACCCGCGTGTTCGCATCCCGCGCTCTCGGGACAAAACTCACCAAACTTCCCGCCGCCAGCCCAGAAGGCGCGAAAGGCACCTCCTCCTTCTCGAAACAGGCATCCTCTCCATACAGGAGCAACGCATTGATCGATCGCCCGCCCGCACCGAAGCGCGTCTGTTTCGTCCAGACCCGTCTCAAATCTACCGGATTCAACTTCCAGCCCAGCGCGCCGCTTCCGGTCTCCGGTCCCAGGTCCGTCTCAAAATCCAACAGCAACCGCCTGCACCCCGGGCATTTCAGATCTACCCTATCAAGATCGCATTTCACCCCTGTCCCAGGCATCTGCACTGCGCCCCCAAACGCCAGCACCGTATTCGACTTGATATAAAACGTCCTCGGTTCCGCACGCGACTGCAGATTCTGCGAATCCAGTCCCAATTCACCGAAAATCGCGCGGTCATCGCACCTGTTCCGGCATCCATCCACCTCGATCTCAATAAATGGATTGTCTCCCGGCCGATTGAACCCGCCCCATCGAATAACCGCATCATGCCACCTGTTGGGTTCAATTTTCACAGATGAGACAACCTCTACCGACGTATTTCGCTGGCTCTGCACAACAAATGTCAGCGCGTCCCCGTCCATTATTGCCAGTGAATAATTGTTTACCCGGCTTCCCAGGACTCTTCCCACGCCTATTCCCGTATTAAACAAAACCTCTGGTCCTTCTTTTCTACTCTCGCCGTTTAACCGGAAACGCATTCGCAATTCACCAGCCCTGGGATTAAAATAAGGCTCTCTCTCGTACTGCAAGTAATCGCGGCCGTTCAATCGCACGAACCCCTCCCCCCCATCTCGCATCACTCTTACACCGCGTCTCCGGCGTCTCAATGCCGTCACAAGGATTGGAAAAGTCCCTTTCAACAGCCAGTATTCATGATCCGTTCGAATGGATCGCACGCGCAACCGTTCGAACCGCGCTGCTGTATCCAGCCGCCGCAGAAACGCCACGATCTCGTTTTGCCCACCCGTGAAAGGAAGGCTGCCGCAGGCCACCGGCTGGGCCTCCTCCGCGGAAATCGTCTTCAAAATCGGATATCCGCCCCATTGCACATGTAAATTCATAAACCCATGTGCGCTCCCGCCTTTGTATCCCGACACGCAACAGACCACAGCATCCCTGTCCCATCCGCTGCGCAGCAATCCGGCTTCTCCGTAGTGCATTCGGGTAAATTTCTTTGAAAGCGGCAATACAATCTTGCGACTCGACGGCCGGAACTCAGGATCATAATAACAATAAGCGTACGGAGCGTATGCGATCATACACTCCGCCGTTGTACCCTTCACGCCCATCCCAAACCGGTAGAGCCGTCCCAGCCTCGGATCGCCAAGTGCTACGTCCCGCATCTCGGCATCTCCAGCTTCCTGCGCCAGCCGAAGCAGGGTCACCGAACACGCGTTTAGCTGGCTGCCCGAAATCACATTTGAATTTTCTGGATAATACAGCCTGTCTTCGATCACCTGCGGCGGTGCCAGATGATACCGAAACCACGTCAAAGGCTGCTCCAATCGCTTCGGAAACGTCTTATACAGATCTTCCCCCGTCACATTGCGCAGCGCATCGGCAAAGTGAAGCATCCACAAATTTTCCCACGGCCAGAACGCAGGTCCGTCGCCCGGTGCGCCGTCTCGCCCGCAGCCATAGGGCATCACCCCGCTGCGAAACCGATCGATCACGGCCGATACCCAGGCTTCCGCATCGGGATGTTTTCCCAACAAATACAAAGCCGCCACACCAAAATGCCCGTTGTCAACCACGGCGTGGTGTCGTCCATCCGATGAGTATCGGTTCCGCTCTACATCCGGCCACCAGCGTTTCATCATCTGAACCAGACACGCGGTCGCCTGTTTTTTTTCCACATCGGGCAACGCCTTGTCGAGCAGATCCAGCGCCAGTGCAAACGCCTGCATATACCGGTTGGCCGTATAAAAATGCTCTTCTACCCGGTCACTGTGTTCCCATTCCCCCGCCGCGCGCAACCAATCTCTCGCCCGTTTTAACCAGCGCGGATCTCCCGTCAGCCGCCAGGCGAATGCATAATGCTCTATCAGTGCGGTTGCGTGCATCCCCGTATAGAACGTCAGGTATAGCTGGTGGTATGGGTGCGGGCTGTGGGGCCGTTCGGGAATTCGTTTCCACGGCCGCTGAAAATAAAAAATCTCGCAATCTGCGAGAATATTCTTAAGGATTCGTTTTCGCGCCTCATCCTTCGGCGGCTCGAATCTGTAATCTGGATCATCGGCGGGATGATATAGCCGGGGATGATCCTCACGTAAAATCTGAACCATAATTATTTCAAAGCCTCATCAATCAAAAACAGATCGGTCAGCAGCGCGCGCAAATGGATAGAGGCATTTAAGTTGTCGATCAACTGGGAACTGATGGCGGTCTTGCCCAGCACGAGGTTAATGCCCGCCTGTGCTCTTTTCGCATCGGCATTCATCTCATCCAAAAAATTCCGATAATCCACAAGCTCTCTTTCTTCTGCAATACGCACTGCGGATTCTCCCAGATTATCGAGCGCGTTATTCATCTCTTTTAGCGCGTGTCGGATCTGAGAATCTGGCCCGTCATCTCCTTCTATACCTTGTGCGGCATAAGCCAGCATCAATTCATAGCCCGACTCTATCGCTTCAATATGTTGCGCCCACTCTGAGAAAACATCTGCCATGCGTTATGCGCCTTTTCTTTTTGCATCCCACTTCTCTGGATCGTGATGTGCGCGATATTCCTCGTCTGTAATCCATCCTTTAATCATTGATCGCGTATAAAAAAGTTTCTCTGGGCGTATGGCAAAATAAACATGCATCATAATCAGCGGAATAAAACACAGACCCGAAAAATCGTGCAAAACATAAATAATACCCCAGCTTTCGCCTGAAAAAACATAAGGATCGCGCGTCCAGAAAGGCGAATCAATTTTAAGCAACATCAAAATACCCGTCACACAGGCAACCAGACTCATAATCGCCACAATATGGTGATAAATCTTTTGCATCAGCCAGTATTTGCCGGGCGATACTTTCAAAGCCTTGATCGAACCCGACAGCGAGGAAAGAACGTCTGCAAATTCTCCTCGCGCGATCCACATAGACCGCCAGTCTTGCCGGGTCAGGGCGTAAATAATGTGAAACAAAACAGAAGCAGTAAAAATCACCCCAGAAACCCAGTGCAGCGTTACCCACGCAAACTTGATCCCCAAAATCGGCAAAAAACCAGTTAGCACCAGAGCGATCATACACGCAGCCATCAACCAGTGATTGATCCGGGTAGCGAGGGCATGTCTCAGCAGGACATTCATTGACCGTTTTCTTTCACAAAAAAGTGCATATAACCCACATGCAAAACAATAAACACAACGCCAGCACCTGCAAAATACCCGATCAGGTCCCACGAAAGACCTTCTAAAACCCGCTGGCCCCAGGCATCGCTGGTATATCGAAAAATATCCATCAGCTCTCTCGTATCGCCCGCTTGACCAGATTTTCCATCAGGGGAATCTTAAACCCATTGTAATTCAGTGGCGTGGCGCCCCGGGTTGCCGCACTCGCCGCGAGATCGGCAGACGCACCATTTTGGAGACTGCCCTTGACCACCTCTTCCACAACTGTCAAGCGCAGTGGCACACACGCAACACCGCCGCATACCATGCGGATATCGACAATCGCATCGTTCTCTACCTTCATCGCAGAGGCAATATTGACCAGCGCGAAATCCCAGGTGTTCCTTTCGGCTACCTTTTCAAAATAAAAACGCGCATCTGCCCAGGTATTGGGAATCACAATCGACTTGAGCAAATCACCCGGTTGCAAAATCGTCATGCGCATAATATCCACATCTGGACCAATGAAAAAATCCTCTGCCTGCACCTCTTTTTCCCCATCACCATTTACAACCACCATACGCGCATCGAGAGCAACAAGTGCGGGAGCAGTATCTGAAGGCGACACGGCAATACAACGATCCGCCCCAAAAAGACAATGTTCGCGGTCAATTCCCTCGGGCGTATCCGCATAACAGGTATTTCCGCCCGCGCGATAACAATCCAGACCATACCGATAATACCAGCACCGCGTATCCTGGCAGACATTGCCCCCAATCGTTCCCGCATTGCGAATTTGCGGACTGGCGACATGTCGCGCAGCATCGGCCAACACACCGTATTTCTCTTTAATCAGCGCACTTGTCTCAATCTCCGTCAGCGTGGTCAACGCGCCAATCTCAATCCCATCGGCTGTTTCCCGTATCCCATGCAAATCATCAATACCGTTAATATCGATAACTGCTCTGGGCTTCTTGGCGCGGTCCTTAAACCAGTCAAAACTATCCTGACCGCCTGCCAGAACCCAACCATCATCGCCATAGCGATCCATTAAATTCAGCGCGTGATCTATTGCAGTGGGCTGATACAATTCAAAATTAGCCATCATATCTTTGAGCATATCATTTCCCCCTTCTCATACCGTATTCACCTGCAGCGCCTTATACGACTGTTCGCGTCCTGCGGCTGCATTGACAATATGATCGGTCGTCACTGGCATCCGATTAAAATAATGCCCGCCCAGCGCATCTGAAATCGCGCACAAAAGCGCGGCAGCGGCACAACCCTGCACAGGCTCACCTATCCCCTTAGCACCAACTGGATTTTGAGGATCGGCGATATCGACCACCTCGGTTTTCATTTCAGACGGAACATCGAGATAAGATGGCGGCTTGCACTGATAGAGCCCCATATTTGCTGGAAGGCCGTTTTGCGGATCATATACGTACCGCTCCAGCGCAGCCAGGCCAAAACCCATAACTGCGCCGCCTTTGATCTGCGTCTCCAATCCCTGTGGATGTAGCACCGTACCGCACTCTGCAACCCCCACGTAATCCAAAATCTCGTACTTGCCGGTCTCCAGATCCAATTCAATTTCGATAAGTCCAACGGCCATCGCAGGGACAACGCCTTCGTGTTTCAGATTGTCTTTGGCAACACCGATCAAGCCCGTGCCCGCAAGCCCAGCCACTGAGGCTTTTGTCATGGCATGGATATCCTCTGGAGCTTCATGGCCGTCGTATTTGCCTCCCAGTTCAATTGCGCGTTTTGCAGCATCTGCAAATCCCATGCTTTTGGATTTATCCGTCTTATGCACAACGCGCTCATCGGCCAGATCGTAATCGCCGGGAGAGCCACCCAGGTCCTTTGCTGCAATCTCCAGCAATTTGTTCTTCGCATCCATAGCCGCAACATAATTCGTGCGCGTCATCGTAAACGAGGTATTGCTCCCCCACTGCGCGTGGTTCCACGGCAAATGACGGCGGCTATCGCCCCGCTCAATCACGCAATTTTCCCATTTACACGTCAGCACTTCGGCGGCTGCGAGAGACGTTGCAGTGTGCGAAAACGTGCCGAGATTGCCAACGCCCGAATGAATGTGTAACTTGCCCTCTGGTGTCAAGCGCACCAGGCCATCAAACTTACTCGAACCCGCCGAGTGATAAGCCTGCCCAACTCCCACGCCTATAACCTTAGACCCATTTCTTTGGCGGCTTTTTTGCTTTTTTTCTGCCCAATCAAAAGCCTTGCCGCCTTTGTCGAGTGCCTCGCGCATATAAACGCTCGTAACAGGTCCTTGCCTGCGCCCGTATTTCGAATCGTTATCGGGTGCATTAATACGCCGAATCGCCAGTTGATCAATGCCCAATTCCTCGGCGGCCTTGTCGAGCAAAGGCTCGACCACACAGGCGATCTGATTTTGTCCGGGACCGCGCTGTGCCCCCCTGATTGGTGTATTGGTATATACGGGAATCCCTCGAAAGCGCATGGCTTCGGGCGTATAAACCAGCGAAACCGCATCGCCAGCAGCAGTCCAATCACCACCGCCGCGATAGGCACCATTTTCCTGAATCACGTACATATCCAGCGCACTGATCCGCCCATCGCTGCGAAAACCAATTTTAATTCGCCCCTGAAAACCGTGACGCGCAGATCCGATAAAGTACTCTTCCGCGCGACTAATACGCATCATTACGGGGCGTCCGACTTTTTTGGACATAAGCGGCGGAATAGCCATCACAGGATACGCCGTGCCTTTGGAACCAAAACCCCCACCGCAGTATTCCGCGATATAAACCAGATTTTCAGAATTCATATCCAGGAGACGAGCCAGATCGCGTGTGGGACGGCTCTGGCTTTGTGTTGCGCCATATACGAAACACTTGCCGTTTTCCCATAAAGCCATGCACGACCGAGGTTCCATTGAATGATGCGGATTATTTGCCGTGACAAAGCTCTCATCTATGATCAAATTTGCATTTTCAAATCCCTGGTCAACCTCGCCATAAGACCACTCAGTTGCGGGTTTGCCCGTTGGACACACATCTTTATCGACAAAATCTCCAGCAGTCCATTTGATTGTCTCGCTTCCCGAACGCCGGTTGCGAATATTGCCGTCTTCGCGGGCATCTGTACCGCCGGGATAGAGACTCTCCAGAGGATCGAGCGTAAAGGGCAGGGGTTCATAATCAATCGCAATTTTGTCAATTGCATCCTGTGCAGTCTGCTCGTCGAGCGCGGCAACTGCCAAAATCGGATCCCCTACATAATGGGGATTATTGGTCAATATGGGATTGTTCGGCGCGTTTTGCTCGGGCACGTCATCAGCCGTTAAAATACCCAGGACACCCTGCATCTTCGTCGCTTCAGACACATTGATGTTGCGAACGCGCGCATGGGGCATCGTGCTCAAAAGCAAGCGACAAAACACCATGCCTTCGGCGCGAAAATCCTCGGCGTATTTTGCCTTACCCGTAACCTTTGCCGCCACATCTGGCGGCGTAAAATCCTTGCCAATCAATTGATATGCCATTTAAGAAGCCTCCTTTGCCGCACGCATTACTGAGTTTAGATAATTGTCGTAAGCACCACAGCGACAAAGGTTTCCAGACATGGCAACCTGGGCTTCTTCTCGCGTTGGATCCGGATTGATCTTCAGCAGTGCCACCGCAGACATCACCTGCCCCGGCGTGCAAAATCCACACTGAGGGCCCAGTTCTTCTATAAATGCTCGCTGAACCGGATGCAACGCGCCATCTTCGCCTTCAAGGCCCTCGACGGTCACAACCGAACGGCCTCGAACGCGGTGGGTTAAAGTCGAACACGAATACATCGCCACATCATTGACCAGCACTGTACACGCACCGCATTCACCCCGGTCGCACCCCAGCTTTGTGCCCGTAAGCCCCAGTTTGTACCGCAAAGTCATCGCCAGTGTTTCCTGCGGCAAAACATCAACGCGGCGCACGCGACCATTTACATTGAGAGAAATGAGCCGCTCAACTGCACCCGGCGCGCTACCCATGTCGCCCGCGCAGCCTCCAAACACATATCCCATCGCAGAAATAGACGCGCCGGTAGCAATAATCCCTTTAATAAAGTCGCGCCTCGACATCCCCGCCCGCCCCATTGCCGCATCATCAAGGAACACGGTCTCGCGAGATAAATTTGTATTCATAGAACCTCCTCATGCTTTTTTCTGCCTTTGAATCTGCATTGAACATTTATAGAGAGAAAAAAACGGTCTGTCAACTCAGTTTTTAGCACTCGCTTTTTCCTCCGCCTCAATTAGCGCGGCCATATCTATGCGCCCCGCATTGTGTGGGGGTTGCATAATAGCCTGCTGAAGCGGTGTCAACTCATCCATAAACGGCGCATATTTCGCGGGATCATTGCCACTCGGCGGGTTGACATACCCCCCTGCGGCATAGCGATACAGCAGAGTTCGTCGCTCGTGATCCGCAGTCCACGGCATCGCGCCATGTGTCAATGCCTCGGTAAAAATCACCGCAGAACCCGCCTTCATGGGAATATGCTTAAAACAACCCAGGTCCCGCTCCATTCGGCGCACATCCGTCGGACATTCAAAATTTGCCTTATGACTGCCGGGAATACACACAAACCCACCGTCGCCGGGATTGACATCGGCGAGTTGATAACACACAGCAATCAGATTATTCCACATCTTTCCGTCCTTGCAGAAATACATATGTCCGCCTAAAAAACCGCCCCCACCGTGGAGCAAATGCCCTTCTGCTCCTCTGGTCATGCTAATCCCATTGGCATTGCCATAGCGAAATCCATTGCCGATCATATCGAGCATATAGTGCATCGTTGGCAAATGAGATAACAAATCGCGGAAGGGTTGACACCACGGCTTTGGCCATCTCAAAATACTTCCGATATCCCCTCGTCCATGCGCGCCTTCCAGTGCGATAGAAACCTCGCCGCCATGTCTGCCCACACCGCCCGACAACCTCAGTTCCCCCTTGCGAATCCGTATTCTATCCCGATTGTGATCAATCGCCTCGTTGAGTGCCGCGACTTGCTCGGCAGACAAAATATCCTCCACGACCAGATACCCATTCACATCAAAAAAATACTTCTCATAAACGTCCATAACAACCTCCTTAAACGAATAGACGAATCAACGAATCAACGAACCCCGCCCGTCCTCCCAAAATCAGTGTGTAATTTCCTGAATGGGTCTGGCAACGACCCGTTGTACCCCGCCCACGCTCTTTATTGTATTAAAACCATAAATTTTAAGTTGAAAACTTCTGACCTTCGCCCTATTTTGCTCCGTCATTAAAATGCTTTACACTGGGGGATTCATGTTTGGTCTGCACATCTACGACGTGCTCACACTCGGCGTTTATCTCGTAGGCATCACCACCATCGGTCTCATTTCATCTCGTGGAGTCAAAGGCACACTCGATTATTTTATGGGCGGGCGCAAGTTTGGCAAAGCCGTGCTCATCATGCATGCCTTTGGCACCGGAACCCATACCGATGCAGCTGTCAATGTCGTCGGTGCCTCTTACAAAATGGGGATGCGCGGGATATGGTATGCGTGGCTGCCCCTGTTTTGCACCCCCTTTTACTGGATCATGATGCCTCTTTTCAGGCGCATGCGTTATATCACCACAGGCGACTTTTTCGACGAGCGTTTTGGCAAAGGACTCGGCCCGGCATATACGGCCTTTGGTGTCCTCTTCTACGTGCTCGCCATGGGCATTATGCTCGAAGGCACGGGAAAAATGGCAAGCGGGATTACCGGCGGCGTGCTCAGCACGGAAACCTGCATCATTGTCATGACAATCCTATTTGTATCCTATGGCCTGTTAGGCGGCCTGCAAGCGGCTGTAATCACAGACTTTATACAGGGCCTGTTCGTCATCGTCCTGTCTTTTTTGCTCTGCCCGTTTCTGCTCGATCAGGTCGGTGGTTTTGCCGGGCTGCATCAAACACTGCCACAGGATGTCTTTGGACTCACAGCGCCCGATGATCCACCGCCCGGCTATGACCGCATCTCCATCGCATTTGTCATCATACTCACTATCAATACCCTCTTCAACATCCCCGGACAACCCCACTGCATGGAAATGGGTGGCTCTGGCAAAACAGAATGGGAAGGCCGTGTAGGATTTACCTACGGCAACATGATCAAACGCTTTTGTACCATTGCGTGGGCATTCATCGGCGTGGGCGCCATGATCATATATCCCAATATAGACGATCCCGAACTCGTCTTTGGCATGGCAACACGCGACCTGCTGCCTGTTGGTCTCGTCGGTGTCATGCTCGCATCCATGCTCGCAGCTGTTATGTCTTCTTGCGACTCGTTTATGGTCGCCGGATCGGCACTCTTTGTCGAAAATATTTACAAGCCCTATTTTGCGCAAAAAAAAGAAGACCACCACTATCTCAATGCAGGGCGGATTATGGGCATCCTCATGGTCATCGCGGGCATAGTGGTAACGGAAATTTTTAGTAGCGTAGTCGAATTGTGGCGTTTTCTCTCGGCACTCCCCGCCTTCTGGGGCATCGCAGTCTGGGGCGGCATCTTATGGCGCAGATGCAACGGCTACGGCGCGTGGGCTGGCCTGATCAGTTCTGCCCTCGTGTGGTGGATAACCCGCAACTATTTCCATCTGGAGTTCATGGAACAAGTGATCTGGTACCTCAGCACAGGCGTTTTACTCACCATTGTCGTAAGCCTATATACACCCCAACAGCCCAAAGCACTGCTCGACAAATTCTACACCACTTTGCACACCCCCGTAGGACAGGAAGACAAACTCAGAGCACTGGGTTACGAAGTTCGGGACTAACAAATCCATTCCGATTTTACAAATGGCCATGCAAACAGACATATCCAAGGAAACCCATCCCGATGCACAGGATCGAGGGATCACGGTACGCGCAGTCATGCTCGGTATCTTGACCATTGCCCTCATGACGATCTACATCACGCATTTTGCGTGGAACATGATAAAAAACTACATGCCCGTATCGGCTCTGATCCCCTTTGTCGCTTGGGTCGGCCTCAACGCCATACTCAAACTCGTTGCGCCAAAACGCGCCTTATCGCGCACGGAAATGTTGACCATCTTCTTCATGGTCTGGCTCGTGGGCAACCTGCCCACGACGGGTTGGGCAGGCTATCTCCTGGGCAACATCTCTGCTCCGGTACACCTCGCATCGCCAGAAAACCGCGTGGGCGATGTCATAGCCCCCCTGCTGCCCGACTGGCTCTTTATGCAAAAATCGCCCGTGGTTATAGGGCAACTTTATGGAGGATTAGAACCCAACACAGCTATTCCCTGGCAACCGTGGATCCGCCCTCTCTTCTGGTGGACTGCCGCCTGTTTATCCGTGGTCATGGCAGGCTTTTTCTGCAGCGTCTTATTCTTCAAACAGTGGCACGAAAAAGAGCGTCTCACCTTTCCTATGGCCACCTTCCCCACCGAAATGTTGCGAGAAGAACCCGGCTATCGCCTGCCCGTCGTCTTTCACGCCCCCCTATTTTGGGTGGGGTTTGGCATTTCGACCTTTGTGATCTGCTGGAATATCGCGGGTTATTTTGTCCACACCCTGCCGCATATTCCCATCTACGACCTCGCTGGACAAATGGCGATAAACATCGGCTATCACTATCCAAGATATTTTTTACGCATGCAGCCCCTGATAATGGGTCTGGCCTATTTGTGTCCGCTCGACTTGCTCTTCAGCTTCTGGTTTTACAATGTCCTAAATATTATCAAAGAGGGGCTGATGAACCAAACTGGCATCACAGTGGGACTACAGGGACAGCAAGCGACACCGGCAGAAATACTCAGCTTCGAATCCCACGGCGCACTCGTTTTTCTCGTCGCCTGGTCATTATGGGTATCGCGCAAACACCTCAAAAACACCCTCGAATGTGCGCTGATGAGCAACAGAGCCGCAGACGATGGAACACCAGTCACCTATCGAACTGCCTGGCTCGGCCTCGCTGCTTCGGTCATATTCCTCGCGGGCTGGTGTCTGGCCGCAGGCATGGAACTGTGGGCAACCATAGTGCAACTCATCTTGATGTTCATCGCGCTATTCGGCGTTGCCAAATACGCCGCAGCAACCGGATTCACCTTTTTATCCCCCGGAAGTACCGGCGGACTGGGTGCCGATAAGGGAGGCAATGTGTGGATGCAGATGGGTGGCACGGCCAACATGTCGCCCGGCACACTCACGACAATCTGGATGATCAACCGCAATGGCTTTGCCGGCATGCCCATTCGCCTCACCGCCACCATGTCTGTCCCCCACTACTTTCGCATGCTGGGTAACCACCTCAAGCGGCACCCCATGGTCTGGGCCATTATCCCCATCGCCTACATCACGGGCTGTATCACAACTGCTACCGATTCGCTGTATCGCAGCTACATGGACGGCGGAATGAACGGACCACTCTATTTGGGCGACTGGAACCATCTCGTGCGCCTGGTCCCTTATGTAGAAGGCTCGACAATACTCTACTTCGACATCGAAAAGCTGGGCGTGTGGCTCTGGGGATTTGCGATAGCCGGTTTTTTGACTTACATACGCACGCGCTTTTCGTGGTGGCCTTTTAATCCCGTAGCCATCGCCTTTCCCACGCGGCGCTATGGTTTTAGCCTGCTTGTTGTGTGGGCGACCAAAGCACTCATCATGCGCTTTGGCGGCGTTGCGCTCTACCGCAAATCCCTGCCTTTCTGGTATGGCCTCATGATCGGCTACTTATTGGGCGTTGGCATCTCTACAGGCGTTGATGCCATCTGGTTTCCCGACGCAGGCCATATTGTGCATGGGTGGTGAGGAGCGATCAGCTTGTATTCTTCTTTATCTATTCGTCCATCATTGCCTCGATCCTCGCCCGATAGCTCTCATTCTCTTCAGGCCATTCCACAATCTCTGCATCTGGCGCATTAGTCTCGGGCAACCACTGCACCAGAAGTTCTTTGACCTCGCGCAGTCCCGGACTGTGCGCCAGATTTTCCCATTCCATCTCGTCATGTCTGTGATCGTAAAGCTCTTCTGACCCATCTGCATAGCGGATATATCGCCATCGCTCAGACCGTATGGCATGATTGCCACGCCCGTGTGTGGTGATTGCGGGAAAGGGCCAGTTGCGATTGGGATTTTCCATCAGAGGCACCAGACTTCGGCCTTCCAACCCTGTACGATCAGACAAGCCGCACAACGCAATCAGCGTGGGATAAATATCGATCAATCCCACTGGCTTTGAACAGGTGCCGGGCGAATAACCTGGGGCTGAAATAAGCAAGGGCACGCGCGAGGCTTCTTCCCACAATGTGCTCTTTTTCCAGTGGCTTTTTTCGCCCAAATGCCACCCGTGATCTGCCCACAAAACAATTGCTGTATTCTCTGCATAAGCACTTGCATCCAGTGCATCTATCAATCGTCCAATTTGCGTATCCACAAAACTGATACACGCCAGGTAACACCGAATCGCTTCTTTCCATTGGCCTGCTTCTACGATACGCGCATGCGGTTTTTGATTTGCCCATCGCTGCGCGATTTCGGGAACATCGTCCAGATCATTCTCCACTGTCTCTGGTAGATGGAGATCATTCAGGTCATAAGCCTCTATATATTTCCTCGGGACATGCCACATCAGATGTGGCAGCTTAAACCCACACGTCAAAAAGAAGGGTTCTTCGTGTCTCGCCTGCAATTGCTCAACACAATAACTCACAGCTTTGTAATCCTGCATATCTTCATCGGCAACATCCATCGGACCCCAGTCCAGATTGCCCATACCCGCCATGCCATTTACGGGATGATGATCGGGTCCCGCGCCGGAATGTGACTGATTAAACAAACTCGGCACATAAGAATCCCACGACATTGGATCGGGAAATTTGCCGTGATACACCTTGCCACTACCCGTTGTAAAATAGCCATTTTGCCGAAAGTGCTGTGGCAAAGTCACGCAATTTCTTCCCGCTTCCGAAAATCTGAGCGGCTGTCGATTGTTATAAACCCCCGTAGTGGATGGCCGCAAACCACTCATCAAACTCGCCCGAGATGGATTGCAAATCGGCGCTTGACAATACGCGCGTTCAAATACTGTACATCGCTCGGCCAGCCGATTAAAATGAGGGGTCACAGCATTTGGAGCGCGATCTAAAAATCCCACATAGTGATTTAAATCATCAAACGAAATGAACAACACATTTGGTTGATCTTCTTGTACCATATTCTCACCTCTCAATAATTTGGACACTTTTTCAGAATAGCCACAGAAAGCACAAACTTTCAGACGCTCAAATTATTCGCGTCTTCTTGTACCATATTTTCATTTCTCGCATATAGGTTTGACATACCGCCTAATTTTTAAGTTTGCCTTTTACCTTTTACCTTTTACCTTTTTTGCGCCTTGTTGGACAAACTACAGGAGGTCCTCCGATGAACGCGATTGCCGTGATAGGAACGGGCTATATCGGTGGCGAACACATCAAAGCCATCTCAGTGCATTCCAATGCACATTTGCGAACAATATGTACAACGCCGCGCAGCGAACAAATCGCAAGAGATCTGCAAGCGACATACGGCGCAGATAAAATATCGACAGAGTACGATAGCGTCCTATCTGACGCCGAAATCGACATCATTTATCTCTGCACGCCCAACTCTCAACACGTAGATCAAGCCGTCGCCGCGCTCGATGCGGGCAAGCACGTCTTCGTGGAAAAACCCCTCGCGGTTACAGTTGAAGACTGTCAAAAAATCGTCGATGCAGCCAAACGATCCGGGCGACAAGTTATGGTTGGTCACGGCGCGCGATTTAGCAACATATTTGAAACCATTTACCACCTCGTTCACAACGGTACGCTGGGAGAAGCCTGTTTTGTGGAAGGCGACTACATCCACGACCTCAAACCCTTCTTGCCTCTGCCCGGTCACGACTGGTGGATGGATACAGAAAAAGAAGGCCAACTGCCCATTATCGGTGGGGCCTGCCATCCCCTGGACCTCATGCGATGGCTCGCTGGAGAAATCGTTGAAGTCAGCGCGTATGGCATAAACAAAAATATTCCCGACGCACCCTGGTACGACACGGTTATCTCAAACTTAAAATTTGAATCCGGTGCCCTGGGCAAATGCCTGGTCTCTTGCGGCGCAGAAATTCCCTATAACCTCAACTTTAGCTACCACGGCACAAGAGGCTCTATTCACAACAACAAACTCTTCATCGGCGGTATGCCCCACGTCGAAGAATGGTCTGAACTCCCAATTGAAATTCGCGCAGAAGACCATACGTGCCTCCAGGAACTCGACCACTTTCTATCCTGCATTGAGCGAGGCGTAAAACCGCTTATCGACGAGATTGACGGTGCGAGGTCAGTCGCCGTATGCTGCGCCATCATTGAATCCATTGAAAACAATCGCCCGGCAACCGTATTCCTGGATTTTTAAACTATGAATAATCGCACAAGCAGCATCCGCATGCACCGCTCTCTCAGCCATCCACTTCCCGAATACACTGAGCCTGAAGGCTTCACAATTCGTGTGCTTCAGCCCGGAGAAGAAGAAGAATGGATTCGCATGAAAAATGAAGCTTTTGGCGATGAAGGCGGAAAACCCTGGACCATCGACAATTTTCACTCCACATTCACTCGCGAACCGTGTTGCGACTACAATCGCATCTTTGTCGGCCTCAAAGGCGATTATATGGTAGCAACTGCCAGCGCGTGGGAAGCCCATTACGGAGGAAAAACAGTTGGCCTTATCCACTGGGTTGGTACCGACCCCAAATACCGAGGACATGGACTCGGTTATGCCATCTCACTTCTCGCCCTCAAAGAACTCGTTGCCCGCGGATATGCCGACGCCTATCTCAACACAGCCCTCTGGCGTGAACCCGCTGTGCGCCTCTACAAACGCCTGGGCTTTCGCATCACCCCAAAAACCGAAGACACCTGATCCACCCATCCAGTAAACGGAGAACGCGATGAAAACTCCTATTCGCATTTTGCTCGTCGGTTGCGGGCGCATGGCTTTAGGCCATGCCAGCGGTTTGGAATCCCTGGGAGAACTCGGCGTCATTATCGCCGGTGTTGATCCATCCGAAGACGCACGCAATAATCTAAAAACCCAATATGGTGTGTCAACTACCTTTGACAACCTCGACGACGCGCTTGCAAACGTGGAAGCAGATGCTGCAATTATTGCCGTGCCCAACTTCCTGCACCGCGATTACACCATTGCCTGTCTGGAAAAGGGGTTGCACACCCTCATCGAAAAACCCATGGCGCTTACCCTCGCAGATGTCGATGACATGATCGCTACAGCCGAAGCCAAAGGCAAATTGCTCATGTCTGGACAGAGCCAGCGTTTTTCAACAGCGATTCGCCAGGTCAAAAAGCTACTCGAAGAAAAAGCTGTGGGAAAAATTCGCCACGTCATCCACCGCAGACTCGGATCGGGTCGCGGCGGCGACGAAAATAGCTGGTTTGCGCGTCAGGAATTGTCGGGCGGCATTCTACCCGGCATTGGCGTCCACTCGCTCGATGTACTCTTATGGTGGATAGACGAAAAAGCCGTATCCGTCTCGGCAATCGTGCAAAATATCGATCCACACCCCGATATCGACATTGAAGACGAAGTCTCCCTCATCGCCACAACAGAAAGCAATGCCATCCTCAACTGCGCCCTCTCATTTCACCATCGTGCAGGCACGGAATGGACCGTAATGGGCGATGAAGGCGTCATTCACCTCAACGGCACCAGCGGACCTTTATTGCTCAATGGCAAAGAACAGCACATACCCGAAACCGTTCACCTCGCTGGCGAACCCACCATTCACCTCGAATTTCTCACAGCCATCCGCGACAATCGCCCCCTCGCGCAAGCATCAGCGCAAGATGTACGCAAAACAATGGCACTCATCTTTGCCTCAATGGAATCGGGTAAAACTGGAAAAACTGTATCTGTTTCCAGATAGCGCTCTGGTCTCCAAATGGCCTATTGCCTCATCGCCCGCCATCTCGCTGTGCCGTATTCGCGCTGATTCAACGGCCCGGGAGCAGACTGTCCCGAACTGCCCATTTCAACTTCGCCGCGCATTTCGTCCCCCAACACCGTTCCCACAAACCGATAAGACAGATGGGTTCCCTCAAACCGATGCTGGCTCGTAAATGCGATTTCATCTCCATTCACCGAGCCATTTAGCGCATTTTTTAGCCAGCGCGTCTGGTGAGTACCCGTTAAAACGCCAGCAATTTGCTCGATATCCACGCGATGACGCGCTGTTTTTCTCACCAGCGCGATTTCAATTTCCCATGCACCCGACACATCAACAGGTTCTCGCACCTTTTCTTTTTTGAGCAAAGGCGCGTGGGATAATGCATCGCGAATGTGTATGCCAACAATATCTGCTTCCCCAGGTTGTAGCGAAAATGGTAAAATAAAAATAGACGTATCCGTTGCCCCTCGATCATCCAGCATAATGCGTGGATCACCGCACAAAAGTTGTTCGCGCAATTCAAGACCGGTCAGGCCAATGCGATCACCATCCCAACGGATTTCCACCCTGGGAACATCCGACTGATCAGACGCTAGAATTTCAGCTTCTACACCCGATACACGCGTCACATGCCGCACAATCGTCTCGAGATCGGCAATCCAGCCCTCGAATTCCCGCCTGGGATCGCGTCCCACCAGCAGATATTCTACGGCCGCTAAAATGCCCATAACCTCCTCTTTGCCGATCTTCATCGCACGCCCAAGCGTGTGATGCGGTGCTGCGTGCACCCAGGCGGCCTCGACGAGGTCGCGATCGCCCAATAACAAGCCCGTAGGCTGAGGTCCGCGCAGGTATTTGCCACCGCTATAAGCGACCAAATTTGCTCCGCGACTGGTATATGGTTCAGGAGATTGGAAATGCTCCGACGCTGCATCGACCAGCACAGGGACACCTCTCGGACGCGCCATGTCAACAATCGCTTCAAGCGTCATATCCGCCTCCCAGGTCCCCAGCAAGGCGACCATAGCCACCTGTTCCCGATCGAGCACCACATCCATTTCCCTGAGATTATCCACCTCCACGATTGTCACGCCCACCGAACGAATGGCGTGATCATAGGTAAATCGACTTGCTCTGGGCATGACGACCTCGCGCTTCATCCCACTCGTATCGGGCAACCGAAACATCAACTCGGGATCGCCACCCGTCACACATGCTGCTGTTGCATGACACAGGCATGCCGCCGCGCCAGAGGCCACCATTCCCCACTCCGCTCCCGTGAGCATGGCCAATCGCTTACCCACTCCCGCCATGAGTTCATCCATATTGACAAAAAAGCGCGAAGCAGCCATCATCGCTTCGCGCACCTGCGGCAACATCAGCGTCCCTCCGTGAATTGTTCGCGTCCCACAGCAATTGATAAACGAGCGCACACCAATCAGTGAATAGGGATCCTGCATCGTCAATCTCCTCCTGTGCAAATTTTTAAATTGCAGTATAAGACAATCGTATTAACTTAGATAATCCGAAAATTCTTTCACACTTACAAGAGGCAAACATGGCATACATCAAAAACTGGCGAGACCAGCAACCCGAGGTGGCGCACCTGAGCGCGATTCGCTGGCCGGGGTTAAGACAGAGAAATGCGGAACCCAAACACGGTGAAGACGACTCACCTCAGTTACACAATATTCAGGGCATCGTCAAACACGGACTTCAAGGACGCAAAACCTCCGACCACCACAAACACGCACAAATGGAACAGGCGTATTATATCATCAGCGGCAGCGGCGAGGTCCTCGTGGGAGAAGACCGCTTTGCCGTACGTCCCGGCGACGCCGTGTATTTGCCCGCGGATATTTACCATCAGATGTTCAACGACATGAACGACGAATGGCTCGAGCACCTCGTCCTTAGCAAAAATATCGACACCGAACCCGGGGGCGAATGTGTGATTCGCAACTGGGAAGACGTTTTACCCGTAAGCGATGGCGCAGGCGCGATTCGCTGGCATCAACTCGGCCCTGCAGGCGAAGAAAACACAGGATGCTTAAAATCCATTGCCTTCATCGACCGCGAAGCCGTACAACCCGGTCAGCAGAGCATTGCGCGATGTTACGACGGTATAGAACTCGGCTTCTGGATCCTCGAAAACAGGGGCATCCTCGTCACATCTGATGGTGAACAGCACATCACTGAAGGCGATGTGGTTCACTTACCCCCTGGCATGTCCTATCACATCAAAAATCCCCACAGCGAATGGTTTAGCTATATGATTATTGCCGGATGAAAAGAAATGATGAGTAAAAAAAAGCCCCATCCAAGATCGTGCAAGCGATTTTAGACGGGGCTTCTTTCAGTTGTCAGAAACGAATCAATGTCACCCCATATGATTAAAAGTTTTGGTGGATAATTTCGGAATAAAGCCTTAAATTTTACAAATCAGTTCTAATATGATATACGTGGAGATTCCTTATTACATGTCCAAATACCGAGAATACATGGCACAGATTCTAAATCATCCCATTCTAAAAAAAAGTCCCATTGCCCAGGTAGCACTCTATCTCGCTACCCTTTTTGTTGGCCTCTATATCTGCACAAAAGCGGCGATCTGGCTCGATGGAGCTATCACCGGACTGCAAGGTGGGCAAGTCCTTCAGGGAGGAACTTTTTGGAAGGCACTTACCGTCACATTCCAACAACCCGACAATCCAAAGCAAAAAATTGCAGTCACGGATATCCGCTTTAAGAATGTAGATCGTTTTTTACCCATCGCCGTAATCGTACACACACAGGGAAGTGACGTAACCTATCATACCGGTACGCAACGCGAATGGATCGCAATACCCGACGTGCCCGTCGATAGCCTCGTCATTCGTACGCGCAACGCCAGCCACAGTGCGGTGATTGACGATTTGAGCTTTCAGTACAACAACCGGAGCTATGCGATGGACTTTGACCATACAGCCGATGGTCCTATTGCGCCCAATACGCAGATGCTCGAATACAAGTTTGAGGACATCCAAATCGCATTTGCAGCCGACAATGCCGTACCCACGGTTGTTCGCGGCGGTGATTTGGCCGAATCCATCGGACGCTATATCTCCAACATCAGCGGTCCACTTTCTACGGTTTTGATCTTGCTCTTGATTGCCCTGCCCTTCTATATGGTTGTGCGCTATGCTCAGGTTTTATCTCACGACTTATCACCCGACCGCTTCTTCACCAATTCCGATGCGCAAATCGTTCAGAAGCAGGGTATTAACCTGCTATGGGGCGGTCAATACAACGCCGATTACGCCCTATCTGAAAACACAGAACTCTATGCTATCCTTACATCTGTCGAATCTGAAATCGCATCTGACCAGGCCCGATTGGTCGAGCGATGCACCGACAAAATCTATCTTCTCTTTGATGAAATTGAAGATCGCCTATCCGAAGGATTTGGCATGTTGGGACTTTTATCGCTCTCCATGGGCCTTTTGGGCACAGTGATTGGCATGATAGACGCCTTCAAAATTTTAGAAGACACCATGAAAGTCGGCGAAGGCCCAGCTCAAACCCAGCTCAAAATGGCGCATTATATCAACTTTGCCCTCGTCACCACAGCTATTGGATTTCTCGGACGCATTCTATCCATGATCCTCATACGCAAAACCAAAGCCCGCAGCCTGCAACATCGGGCGCGCATGCTCAACCTTGTTCAGCACTTTTATCAGATAGATACAGGCGAGAGAAAAGAAATAGGAGATTGACGTGAGACATCGCAACAGGCGACCTTTGGCAGCACTTTTAGACACGGGCGAAGGGTTTATTGATGTCTTGTTTTTGCTGCTTACATTTTTTATCATTCAGAACGTGTGGCAAACCCATCTCGCCAATTTGCACAACCGCTTTGTCCACGCACAAAAACTCAATTTTATCAAAGCACCCGACGAAAAAGGCTCTGCCCCCCATCCCACGGATGAACGATTTTTACAGATCATCATCGGTAAATCCTATGTGCAATTTGACAAAGGCGGCGTTGCCACCGAAGAACACATGGTCTTTCAAGACCGCGCAGACAACGACCAGATTGGTATTGAACGCGCTGTATTTTTGTCCGTAAAAAAAGCTTTACTCGCACTACAGGCACAACATGGATTTGCGCCCAATGACATTTTGGTGCGCCTCTATTTTGAACGCGATGCAACCGTGACTTATACCGTTGGCGTGTACGACGCCCTCAACAACAGTGGATTTAAGACTGTGCAATGGGGGCTTGAAAGTCAAAAAAGAAAGTTGTAAAATAGAATATGTCTCCCCGTGAAAAAAAAATGATCCAGAGCGCTGCTGAAAGCATGCGACGAGATCATCCCAAATTCTTTGGCGTGTTATCTGCCATAATGCGCGCTCGCAACTTATCTGAGGCACGCCGAGCATGTAATTATCCCTCGTCCGAAGACTTTACAAGCGTCTATCACCGGGCCATCGAATATCTCTTCAAACAGTTGCGTGACCTGGGGTATGTCCCCCCATCGGAAACCGAGAGCTTTGAGGAAAGCATAGGGCAGAGTGCGCCATCGAGCCATTTCAAATTGCCCTCACGCGAAATCATCAATCGCTTCTACAAAGGCCATATCTTCCACGAAGCATGCGCGCTTGTGGCCATACAGAATCACCTGGGGCTTTCCAAACTCTGGGCGCACTTCCCCAAGCGCCGGCATGAAATAGAAATCGCCATCGCCCTTGTTCCGGTCCGGGCGATAGTCCCTCAACCACAGTCCATTCGCTTGTCCCATACCCCTATTCAACGCACACAACAACGCTTTTTGTCCGCATTGGCCGGTGCGTTTGCACTGGGCATCGTCTTGCTATTAGCACTCAGTCCTCCTCAGGGAGGGCGGGCATTCAAAGCCATTGTCACAAATTTTGAAGATATGCTCGTAAGTGCGCAGGGCATCTTTGACATGAGCAAAAACGCACGAGAAGACGTCAACGTAACAAAACCAGATCCAGAACCCCGGGTGCAGGCTGCCCCAAAGCCAGCGCCTCGTCCTAAAATCGCGCTGCCGGACAAACCGAAATTGGCACTCGCATCTTTGCCCGATATTCCGCGTCAACTCGATAAGCCGCTCGGCATGTCGCTCGATGGATTGAAAACACCACCTCGCGTCTCGACACCCAACATGGACAGAGGTGCAAACCCATCGTCGTTTTTTGGTTCGCGGCCAGAAGTCCACGTCGCTCGCGCTACTATGAGTATGCCCGCCCCTGCCACATTGCCATCAACTGGCGCGAGCGCAGGCAAAGATCAGCCCGAGCAACAAGCAGAATCTACCGATCTCAAAGGCTACCGACCTGCTGGACGCATTGGTTTTTCCAACTTTCATACATCGGGTGGTCTCTCGGCAGAACTCGTGCGGCTGACCCGTATCCAGCGCGCACTTTCTCGACTGAAAATACCTCAAAACAGAATCTATGAAAATGCCCAACTCGCATTGGCTCCAGACAAAGCCAGAATACAATTTGCCGACGGTGTTGCATTTATCCTCACATTTCGGCTGGGCCAACTCGACGACATTCAGATTTTTGCACGCTCGGGCATAGACAAAGCCCTTCACATAGAAACCGAAGCGCGCCGGGGCATCCGCTTTCTCAACCGCGCCCTGAGCAATTCGTGAGGTCGCTTATGAAAAAAATCTTCCTTATCTTCTTCGCTTTTTTGATTTTGCCAGCCCTTTCTTTTGCGCAGGGGAAGGATGACAGCCTCGCCTATCAGTCTTTTGAGCAGGGCCGCAGTGCTTACGCACTTGGGCGATATATTGAAGCCGTCGCACATTTTGAGCGTGCGTGCAACCAGGCTCTCATCTTTACCAGTGCCTATTATATCTGGCTGGGCACGGCAGGCGAGCGTGCCTACGACACGGGTCAGGACGCGCCCAACCGATTGGACCTGCTCAGAAAAAGTGCCGACGCCTACCGCACGGCGCTCGACCGCGAGCAAGACCCCGATATTCGCTACGAATTGGGACGTCTCACCGTCAAATACGCGATGGCGCGTGCCAACTTCGTGCTTGAGCGCGAAAGCAACCGCCAACCTCTGCCGCTGGATTTGCCCCCGCCAGTATTGCGAGACAGCACCTGGATACCCACGCGCTTTCAACCCGCAACAATTGACTCCCTGCACCGAATATGGCATCTCGCAGAGGGTGGTCTGCGCGACATTTGGATGGCGATTCTCGGCAGAACGCAAAAGGAAATTGTCTATGCTGCGCCGCAACGCAGCACCATGAGTGACACCCTTCAGGCTTATTTAAGCGTCTATATCGAAAACAGCCTGAACCTGATCGAGACCGCCGGACAGGCCAATTTTGAAGGCATAGAACCCGATTTTTACATCCCCAAAATTGCCGCCGCATCTTCTCGCGGCGTTTTGGGCGATAACCCCGACTGGTTCAATCAAGTGCTCGCTGCCGCGCGCTTTGATGGCGGTTATAACATGCGCTGTGCCATCTACCGCCTCAAGGGATTGCGCCACAGCAAAGAAGAAGAAGCCAACCGCGCAATCCACGCCATGCAACGCGCCCTGGTCTATGCGAGATCCGATACCTCTCGCGCCGCCCTCTATCTCGACATGGCCTTCACCGCGTACCGAGACGACTTGCCCAGAGCCGTTGAATATGCCAAATACGCATACGCGCACAACCAATACGAACCGAGAGTGTGCGATACCTATGGCGGGCTTTCGCTCAGTTTGGCGAGTGTAAAACTCAAAGAAGGCGCGTACCGCGAGGCGATTTCAACCATTTATCCCGTGACATCCTTTGGATGGCAAGACCGCGGCGAAGCCCTGATCACCCTGGCGATTGCCTATTTCAACTCCGACCTACAAAATGTGGGAGCGAGAGCATACCAGGCCGCGGAAATGGCCTATCGCATTGCGCCAGAACGCTACTGGAAAGAATTTCATCGCATCGCCAAAAGTCAGGGCAACTATGTGCAAGCGCGTCAACTCGAAGAAAAGCACAGCAGCGCGTTGCTCAGCAAAAAACAGGACACCTCCCCATGAACACCCTGAGATTCATTTTTTTTTGCATCCTGCTGACCACACCGCTCCACATCCAGGCTCAAGAAACAGAGCCTGTGCCGAGGATGCTTTTCAAGACGAAAATCCACATTCGCTCAGAACCCACAGGTGCTCAGGTCTTCATCAATGGGCAGGAAGCGGGTTATACGCCATTTGTCACAGAAAAGCTACTGGACATTGGCGATAAAATTCAGGCGTATGCACACGGCTACCAGCCCTGGACGCGCACATTTACGACAACCGTTTTGGCAGATACGGTGCATATCGCGCTCATACGTCAGAAAGCGCATTTGGAGATCCGATCTGATCAACTCGCGGCCTTAGGCGCAGAAATCCACCTTCGGTTTGCAGATCAAGACACGACCATCACCGGGTTTATCAACATCGGACGCGGCAATGTGGCTTATGAGTCGGACCTTTTTGTGGGCAAATACCGCCTCGAAATCAGTAAACCCGGCTTTAACCTCATCGAACAAGACCTCTTTCTGCCCCCGCGTGGCAAACTCATAGAAATTAGGCTTACCCGCAATCCGCTGCCACTCACGGAATTGTCCATCCCCGGTCTCGTGGATATCGCAGACCAATACCTCGCCGAAAGCGCGCAACTCCTCGAGGCTGCCCTGGCCATTGGCGAAACAGTCCCCGCGGTTGAAACCAATGCGTCTATCCGCCTCAGCGACTCGCGCCTGACGCCTTTTATCGAAGACCTGAAATACTATAGCCACCAGACGCGCGAATTAGAACTCACGCTGAGTCGCCTGGGACAAAGCGAAATCGGCGTGCTGCGCGCCCTCGCGCAAATTGATGTGTACCATGGTATTGTGCTCGGCAAATACCGCCGCTTCTCAGAAGCGCACGCGCTCTTCCGAGAAGCCCGAGAGCGTTCTCCTTTTCCCATTGAACAAGAACCCAATCCCCTTCCAGGGGAAAACGAGTCCAGTCTGGGCGATCTCACGCGCTTTGCCGAACAATGGCACACGCGTCTCGGTCGATTAGATGTCAACGTAAATGCGGCCTGGCTCGCCATTCGCAACATGCACCCCAACACCCTGCGCTTTGAACAGGTGCGCTTCACGCGAGAAGCACCCGTGCCCCCCGCCACATCACCGCACGAACAAGCCATGTACGATAGCCTCACTACCCTTGCCGAACACATCTTAAACGAGAATATCGCCAATCGGGAGCAAGAGTTTTCTCTCACCCTTCCCAAAGGCCATTACATGCTCAAAGATACGCAAAACATGGCCATTCCCATTTCATTCCGAGTTTCCGATGCCCCCACTTTTCTACCCATCTCACCGCGCGTCAGCCTGTGGTTGCCCACCGCCAAAACCGCGTCGGATACGGTTCGCTTGCAAACCGTCGTCGGGGACGAACTCGGCCCGATTGTTCAACCCGACCAAATTACTTTTGGCCGAGAATACGCACTTCTGGTCAAAATGGGCGATTACAAACGCCACCGCGAAAACATCATCCTCTATCCTGCAAGCGGCATCAAACCCGTCTGGCCCGGCGTCACCGCCATTGCAGCGACCCCAGGTACGGAATGCCTGTATTACAAAACAGGAAATGAAAAATTGGAAACATCTATCCTCGGCAACATCCAAGGCAAACGCAGCGGACTGCTCAAATACTTGCTCCTCCCCATCGTAGGGATAGGCGTTGCCCTCGCGCTGTGAGAATGCAACCAGGCCAAAAAACAAAAAAGCACCCGTTTTTTATTCGGGTGCTTTTTGTTAATTTTAAATTTCTGTGATAATGCCTATCTCACAACCCAATCAAATACGACACCTTGAGCAACACGGCTCGGCTGGTCTGGTGTAAGTCGTCATCGGTTCCAAACCCGTGATCATAGACAAAGAAAATATCGCTGCCCGGACGGAAACGGTAGTTGAGCAAAAAGTTTGCGCCCACGGATTCGCTGTCACTATTCCACTGCGCGAAAATTTTAAAAAAGAAATCGGTTGTAAACGAGTAAATCAACCGCGTACTCAATGCCTGAATATTGAGATTGGCCTGTGGCAAGCGAATCCAATTGCCATCGTAAATCAGCTCAATACCCAATCTGCCATTGGGCCGATAGGCGTTCTCTGCCGTCACCCGATACAGGTGTCCTGTATAATAAGTCCCCACCAGAAAATCAAAGTCCAACTGCAATTTGCGATAATTTGCCGTATCCGGTCCCAGCCTGAACGATGTAAAAGTATATTCTTCTGGCGGAATGGCGACATCGGGGCGCTTGCTCGATGGTCTAAAAGTCCGCGTAACGACATCGCGGGTCCTCTCCACACGCACCAAAAAGCGATCAGCCGTCTGAAGGGCGAGCACACCGTCAAGTCTGAACCGCTGGAACGGCACTTCACCTTCGTCGTCTTCAATCACCTGGATATCGGGTGTGAACCGCAAATTGCGGATATTGGCTACTTTGGGACGCGGCAAATAGGATAGATTGACATTGTAGCGCCGAAATCCCCGAATGCCACGCCGGCGATTGACAAACCCGGTCTCTGGCTCAAAATTGTCCTCCACATCCAGAACAGTTGCTGAACCCGCGTATTTGGTCCCGCTATACGAGAAGCGAAGATACCGAGCGTCATCCACATCCTCTTGCTCCGTATCCCAGGTACGCGCGTAAAACGCCTGCACATTGACCGCGGTTGAAGGCGAAAAACTGAAATCCAGCCCCCCTGCGCGATTGTAGTCGCCCCACCCGCCTTCGGACACTTCGCTTTGTTTATTCACCCAGATAAATCCCACATTGGACCGCGCGAGTACATCTCGTTTGATCCGAAGTACGGAAAAATTCCTGCGCGGTAGCGTCTGTGTGTCCAACTTTTCAGAATCCGTCAGAACATTTAACGCACCAATACTCGTGCGCCCGGCTTTGCCAGCCAACTTGCCACCTGCGAGAATCGGCACGGGCTGCCCCCTATCCAGACCAATTTTCCTGCTGTAAAACAGCAGCGTTGGCGGGCGCCTATCTCCCCCTCGAGTTGACGCGGCCTCGCCAAAATCAAACAACTGTGCCCCCTCCAGGAAAAACTCGCGCTTTTCGGGAAAAAACTGGGAAAACTGCGTCAAATTGACCTGCTCTTGATCGGCTTCGACCTGGGCAAAATCCGTATTATAAGACACATCCAGCGCGAGATTGGACGTCAGGCCATAACGCACATCTGCACCCGCTTCAAACGTGCGATTTTCACCCTCATCGCCTGCAAAATTGCGCGAAGTTCCCGGCAACACATACGGCTTGACCTGAAAAAGCCGCTTTCTCTCAACTGCCTTTAAGCCTCGCAACACACCCATATCGGTCATCTGATATCGCCGCCGGGGCGAGGGCGTGTGCCGTCCGACAATAAACGCGGTCTCTTCGTTCTTGTGCCCGATATAACGACCCATGTTAATCCCCCATTCCATCTCATCAGACGGGTTGAAACGGAGTTGATCAAACGGAATCGCTATTTCGGCAGTCCAGCCTATCTCGTGGCGCACACACCGCGCCTCCCAGATACAATCCCAATCTTCATTCGTCGTTCGCCCTTCATTTGACAAAAGCATATCTGCCCGCGCGCCGAGCGCATTGATAATAAAGAAAACCCCATTCTGTTTGTCATTAAACGGATCGAGCAACAACTGGATATTATCATCACCAGAAAGCTGAGAATCTCGGCGCATATTATTGGTAACAATGAGGCCGGGATTTTTGTCGTAACATTCAAAACCGAAATAAATTTTTTCATTATCGTAAATAATTTTCACAACTGTCCGCTCAGTCACCGGCATCCAGTATTTCGGATCGCGTTGAACAAATCCCTCCGCGGCCTGTGCCTGTCGCCAAACCGCATCGTCCAACCGTCCGTCAATGCGCGGTGCAGCAGAAACCCGCATCGCATGTACTACCCTGCGCGGCGATCCTGCAAGCGTACCATCATCCACCTGAGTCCGATCCCCGGATTTTACCGGCGAACCATTTTCCTCAACCACGCGTGCAACCACCACATTGGACAACACCTTGATCACCTGCAAAACCGCACCATCATCGCCTGCAACCCGCAATTTGCCATCCAGATCAGCCGAAAGCCCTTTTACATAGACGAGATCACCCACTACCTGTTGCACAGTACCCTGTGCATATATATGATCGGGAATTGCAATTGTTATCAGTGCGAAAAATAATATCCGAAAACGCATAAGCACCTCCTGATCCAATGTCCAAAAACAAACTCTCGAAATACGGGGGATTTCTAATCGTCCCGTGAGGATTCTGGTCCTGTATTCGTAGAATCGGGCGCAATCGCACCTGTTTGCAACTGCTTATGCCATAGAGCCCTCAGCGATTGATGCTCGGCTTCTTCGGGATCATAAGGAACTGTTGTAAGATCCGTCAGTACAGATTGCAAATCGCCAGTTGTAAAAATCGTTTTCTTAAATGTATTGCGATGTTGCAAATCGGCCTGATCGTCATAATGGGGAGACTCGGGATCTTCGCTATTGCCATAAGCGAGTGCGCTCCACGACTGCACTGGCTGCACCAGCGAAACCACCATCCCAAAAGCCGATCCTCCTTCGATAAGCATCGTCCCATCTGCTTCTATTCGGGTCAGTGTCTGATGTAATGCCTCTGTGCCAAAAGGTGCACCGCTCATCGGAAAAATGCGATCTCCCCGCTTCAAGTAATGCACCTGCCCCCAGGGCACATCCAATCGTCCATAAGTCGCGGTCATATATGCGACCGCCTGCTGTAATGCCTCCAATGCGACCTTTTCCCGAACAAAAATATCTCGCTTTTGTGGAACCTGTGCGAACGACGAATCGAATCGGGCCTTCCAGATCGAAAACAAAAGCGTGCCAACGCTCTCTAAACTCGCCCGATTATCCCATGCTCTGAGAATTTGAACAGCCCTGCCAACCTCCCAGTTGGGATCGAATAGCACGGGCCAGACGCGGTTATAAGCGCGGTAAATCAGCCCTTTATATTCTTCTGCGTCAACGAGATAATCGTCTCGAAGCAAAGCCTGCATATCGCCAACCGCAATATTCTGATGCGTGAGCAACCAGTTCACAATCCGCTGTGCGCGATAATTGGGTGTCCCCCACCCCAAAAACGATGGGAAATCGTCCCTTTTAAGACCGCTATCAATCGCAACCACATCTGGCGAGACATTGCAATTCTGTAAAGAGCCAGAAGTGGGATTATGCACCTGCGGCAATTGAGAAAATGCGATCATACCTCTCCACTCTGTCTCAGGCATCCATCCCGGCACAGGCGCGCGCCAATCGAAATCTTCTGATCGCACGGGACAGCGACCATTAAACACGTAAAAAATCTCGCCCATCACATCGCCGTATATCACATTAAAAACCGGTAGCTCCAAATGCGAAAGCGCCTGCTGAAACGCGCCCAGTGACACCGCGCGATTCATCGCCAATAACTGACCCATTGCATCCACGCGATCAGCCACACTCGTACGCGCAGCATAAGCCCAGTTGCCAATCGTCTTATAGACTGGACCGTGATCGGTATAGAAAAATCCGCGTTCAACTTCCCGCATCCCCTCCTCGGTATGGATTTTCACGCGCCGCGACACCACGCGCCTTTTCTCATCACCATAAAAATAGCGTCTGGGATTGATGGGATCCAGACGCTCTTCGTACAAATCAAAAACATCAATATCATTGGTGGTAATTGACCAGGCAATGTGACCATTGTGACCGACAAAAATAACCGGCAGACCAAAAAATGTCGCCCCCATCACATCCAAACCCGCATTGCTAACCAGATGCGCCTCGCAAAGCTGAAAAGGCGTTGTGTATGGCAACTGCACATCCATAGCCAGTACGGGTGCGCCGCTGTCAGACCGGGACGGTCCTGCAACCCATAGATTGGATCCTGGCAATTTGGGAACCGCAGTCGTCAATCCCACCTGAGCCAATTCGGATTCACCAGTCTGCTCGGCAAACAAAAACAAAATCCACCGCGCAAGAGCCACTACATCTACCGCCCGCACGTCCTGCACCCACTGTGGCAATACCTGTCGATGAATTTCAATATAGTGGTTGATACCCCCAACAAAAGCCGCGATATATTGCCGCGTCTCCTCAGAAATATCCCCATACCGTTCACCCGCAACACTGTGAATGCGCCATCGCAAAGCCATTTCATCTAATTTTAAGGCTGAAGCACCCTCGACCTCGGCCAAACGCCCTCTGGCCTGGCGAAAATTCTTCAACATCTGCAGGAGATGATCTTCTGCCTGTGCATAACCAAAACCAAACGCGACATCCTCATCTGTGCGTCCATAAATGTGGGGTATGCCATAAGCATCGCGCAAAATACGCGCCTTACCCTCTGTAGGAGAAAACAGGGAATCGCCCAGTTTTGCGACCAGTGTATCAACCGGGACTTCAGCCAGCAACACTGCGAGGCTGTCCCGATTAATCGCACCCTCTTGCGCCCCACTTTGACTGGCAAAAGCAATAAAAAATAGAAAGATGACGAATAGACGAATAGACGAATAGACGAACCTCACCCCGCCCCCCAAAGTTGTTACAAACTCAGTCTTAGAATTTACGATTCGTATATTCGCTGATTCGTAGATTCGTTCCATCCCCTACTCCCTGAACAAATGATCTTCAATGGGCAATGCCATGGCAATGCCATTGATCGCAGAAATAAGCCCCGCCTCCATAATTTCCTGTGCATTGCGCGACAAATCCGCGCAAGTCACAAAACCGGGCGATGCACCAGATTGAATACAATGAATAAAATGTTCGGAGGCATTATTTCCCCCTTCGGGCAATGCATCTGGCGCAATTGTTTTGCCGTCTTTACAATCACGGGTGTACAAAACAACATCGCTTCCCGCAATAATCGTCCCTTCCGTCCCGTGCAACATCAAATCGTGCGGCGGCTTGTGCGGCACAGCTTCTGTCCAGGTCATCTCCAGCCGGCACATCGCATTTGGATAGCGCAAAATCATCATCCCATTATCATCTACAGGCAAATGCGTTTTCAATAGCCGCCCCGCCATTCCCACCACGCGATTTGGTCGCCCCAAAAACAACACGCACAAACTCGCGCCATATCCCCCGTAATCGTTAAAAGCACCGGCGCCATTGAGATGGCTATCAAATAGGAAGTCGCAAAAATGTTCGGAACACCCCAACTCATCCGGTCCACAATGCCCACCGCGCCACAGCAGTTGCCACACCTGTCCGATCGCGCCTTCTTGCACCAAGCGATAAGCTGTGCGGATGCCGCGATTCCATGCCGTTGGCCAATTGACCATCAACACCGTCCCCGCCTTTCGCGCAGCCGTCAACATGCGGTCTGCTTGCTCTAAGGTCGCTGCCATCGGTTTTTCAACCATCACATGAATTCCGCGCGGCGCACACAATTCCACCACATCGGCGTGATGTGCAGTGGGAGTAAATACAAATACCGCATCAGGCTCCTCATTGTCCAGCAACGCTTCAAAATCATCATATACCAGTTCACAACCCGTTGCCTCGACGAATTTTTCTCTCAGCTCTGCATTGCCATCTGCACCAGCCACCAGCACGGCATTATCCAGTGCTTTGAGCGCCCGCAAATTTGACCACACGTGATCGTGTGCCAGCCCCAATGCGGCCACTTTTACCCTTTCCGCCATAAATACCTCCTCAAATGTCTGAATCAGGATATTACAGTATGAAACAGATTTGGCTCCAAATGATACAGCGGAGAATAACAGGAGTAAAGAGGAAAAAGGCGATGCAAAAAACAAAAAGCCCGGATAAGTTCCTGAAGAAGCCATCCGGGCTTTTTATTATTTAGCAGCCTACAACGAACGCAACGGGTTCTCACTACTCCTCTCCCAGGTCTTTAATCACCAGGTCACCGTCTGCCACATCTACCTCAATCTGCGCGCCGTCCGATATATCGCCACTGATCAACGCGCGCCCAATGCGCGTCTCCAATTCGTGCTGTAAGAACCGTTTGAGGGGGCGTGCGCCAAACACTGGATCAAACCCTTTTCGGGCGATAAATCCCTTCGCGTCCTCTGAAAGGGTAAGATCAATCTGCCTGTTGGACAATCGGTTACGCAAATCCACAATAAGCAAATCCAAAATTTTAGTGATTTCCGACAACAACAGTGGCTTAAACAGCACCACATCATCTATACGGTTGAGAAATTCGGGCCTGAACTGCTGTCTCAATTCTGCCATCACCGCATCGCGGGCAGATTTGCGAATCTCGCCATCATCGGTCACACCCTCGAGCAAATACGGCGAACCGATATTTGATGTCATAATTACCACTGTATTCTTAAAATCCACGACATGCCCCTGTGCATCTGTCAAGCGGCCGTCGTCGAGCAACTGAAGCAAAATATTGAAAACATCGCTGTGAGCCTTTTCAATCTCGTCGAACAAAATCACCGAATACGGTTTGCGGCGCACAGCTTCCGTCAATTGCCCGCCTTCGTCGTAACCGATATAACCCGGAGGCGCGCCGATCAAACGCGACACCGCGTGTTTTTCCATATACTCGCTCATATCGATGCGAATCACACTGTCTTCGCTATCAAAAAGTGCCTCTGATAGCGTACGCGCGAGTTCGGTCTTGCCAACGCCGGATGGGCCTAAAAAAATGAACGAACCGATGGGACGCCGCGGATCCTTGATCCCCGCACGCGCGCGAATCACCGCATCGGCCACCAGAGAAACCGCCTCATCCTGCCCGACGACGCGCTCGTGCAAAATATCGTCCAATCGCAGCAGCTTCTCGCGCTCTCCCTCGACCAATCGCGTCACAGGAATACCCGTCCACCGCGATGCTATCTCGGCGATTTCCTCCTCAGTCACCTCCTCGCGCAACAACCGATTATCCATCGTTTGAGAATCTTCGGCAGTTTTGAGTTGCCGTTCCAAATCGGGCAATGTGCCGTGTTTCAACTCTGCGGCGCGGTTGAGATCGTATTGCCGCTCAGCCTCTTCGATCTCACGCCTTGTCTGCTCAATTTTCTCTCGCAAAGTTCGCACCCCATTCAGTTCCTGCTTTTCATTCTCCCACTGCACGCGCATCGCATCTGCCTGATCTCTCAAATCGGCCAACTCTCTCTGAAGTGTCTGCAACCGCTCGCGACTCGACTTGTCCTTTTCCTTTTTCAACGCGGCTTCCTCGATCTCGAACTGCATCACGCGACGGGTTACAGCATCCAGTTCCGAAGGCATGGAGTCGATCTCTGTTCGCACCATAGCACACGCCTCATCCACCAGATCAATCGCCTTATCGGGCAAAAAACGATCTGAAATATATCGATCTGACAACACCACGGCATTGACCAGCGCATTATCCTGAATCCCCACCCCGTGGTGAATCTCAAATCGCTCGCGCAAACCCCGCAGAATCGAAATAGAGTCCTCAACAGATGGCGCATCAATCATCACGGGTTGGAAGCGTCGCTCAAGAGCAGCGTCTTTTTCGAGATACTGGCGGTGTTCGTCGAGTGTTGTCGCACCAATACAGTGCAATTCGCCCCGCGCCAACATTGGTTTGAGCATATTCCCCGCGTCCGTAGATCCCTCCGTCTTACCGGCGCCCACAATCGTGTGGACCTCGTCAATAAATAACAAAATGTGACCGTTGCTCTGCTTAATCTCATTCAAAACAGCTTTTAAACGCTCTTCAAATTCGCCCCGATATTTCGCGCCAGCCATCAACGCGCCCATATCCAGCGAAAAAACCGACCGATCTTTGAGCCACTCGGGCACATCGCCCCGCACAATCCGCTGCGCCAGGCCCTCGATAATCGCGGTCTTTCCCACACCGGGGTCGCCGATCAGTACGGGATTATTCTTGGTCTTGCGCGACAAAATGCGAATCACACGGCGGATTTCTTCATCGCGCCCAATCACGGGATCTAATTTGCCTGCACGCGCCTCGGCAACCAGATCAATACCGTATTTTTCAAGTGCCTCATAAGCTACCTCTGGGTTGGCACTTGTCACACTTTGATTGCCGCGGATCTGCGTCAAAACAGACAAAAAATTATCCCGCGTCACATTAAACTGTTTCAGCATGCGCCCCGCCGGGGTCTTATCGCCCTCGCCGATCAGGGCCAACAGTAGATGCTCAACTGATATATATTCATCCTTCAGCCTTTCAGCTTCGCCCTGAGCGGATAGAAACAGTTTCTGAAAACGCTGCGTCACATAAATTTTGTCCTGTTCAACACCTGGTCCAGAAATTTTTGGCTGTCGAGCCAATTCTTTTTCAACTTCCGATTTTAGGACATCGCCATCCACTTGCATGCGCACGAGTATGCGAGGCACTAAGCCATCCTCTTGCGCGACCAAAGCAGCAAGCAGGTGTTCCCCATCCACCTCCTGATGTCCATATCGCAGTGCTATAGCTTGTGCTTGTTGCACAGCCTCCTGCGATTTCTGTGTCAATTTGTTCATATCCATTTTGTTAGCCCTTTATCAGTTATCGGTTCCCCCTACTCTGTCTAAAGACAAAAGGCGAGAAGCGAGAATCACTCTTCTCTCGCACCTCGCCTCTTAACTTCATACTTCATACTTCTTATGACACAGCGACTTCAATCTGCCGAGGTTTTGCCGCTTCGGACTTGGGCAACGTCAAAGTCAAAATCCCATCCTTGTAATTCGCAGCGATTTTATCGGCTTTTACTTCTGTGCCGAGATTGAAGGCGCGCTTAAATTTCCCATAGGAACGTTCACGACGGAAGAACTGCTTATCCTTCTGCTCGTCTTCGTGCTTCCGCTCGCCTTCAATTGTGAGCACATTGTCTTCGAGCGTCACCTTGATATCATCCTTGTTCAGCCCGGGCAATTCGGCGTGAACGGTAAATTCATGATCCGATTCCACTACATCCACGCGGGGATGCCAGCCCGTGCCGTGCCAGGTGTCCAGGTCGCCCCAGAACTTGCTCACCAGGTTGTCGATTTCGCGCTGAATCGCGAAAGACTCTCGGGGTTGCCAACGAATAAGTGCCATCTTACTACCTCCTGTTATTTGGTTGTTGGTTGCTTGTTCGTCTCGCCCTATTTCAGTTGCAATCCCCGTGCCACAATTTTTTATTTTTTAAAAAATTTGAATAACATATTGT
>VXRD01000141.1 GCA_009838845.1 Gemmatimonadota bacterium
GTGCATAATTGCATAATTATTTGCATTTTCTGCAATAATTATTTGTTTTCAAACGCAATTCCTGAAGGCGATTTTCCCGGATACCATCTGGTCCCCTTGGTAGCTCCGACTTTATGAATGGCTCCCTCATTCCTCAAGCTCTGAAGTAAATTCTGCACCTGGGCACGCGAAAGGAACGGCAGTACCTGCATAAGCTCCTTCAATTGACTCCCTAATTTCCGGTTATCTCGAATATGTTTCAGTAACAACGCCTTGTTCGTCTCGCGGTCCAATCCACGCTTGCGTGTGTAAGTCCCTGCCTTACCAATGTGCCGATAGAACCGTCGGGAGAGCATAAGCCGCACACCTCGCCCGCGTCCTACGCGCTCGATGATTCCCTGGTCCAATAGATGATCGACCCTTGATTGCAGGTCGTTAGGAACCGGCTGTTCGCGGTGGACGAGATCGACCACCAACAAATCGTCAAGGCCAAATGTGGCGACTTGTTCTTGACCAATCTCTTCCAGAAAACGCAGAAACTCCGGGTCTTGAATCTCACCGTGCAACGTGAGCCATACGGAGTAGGCATCTGTATGGGAAAAGTCTGGCAATGGCTTGCTCTGCTGAATGCACTCGCGGAAGATGCGGTCAAACCCTTGTCCCGCGCGTTCGACCAATCCGCATTTGCCAAGGACTTCGGCGATACGGCGATTGCGCGGATTTTGTTGCCGGAGAATATTGTCGGGTGTGATGCCGGGCGGAAAGCCACCGGGACTGACAATCTCGATGCGCCGAGGGTACTGGCGAATGAACACCGACCCGCCGTGGCGGTAATCGCGGTGACTCACCGCATTCAAGACAGCCTCGCGCACCACGCGCTCGTTGAAAGTGGGCACATCCCAAATAAAAAATCCTTGCTGAAAGTGTTGCAGGTCATTGCGCTGGTTGATAAGTCGCCATATCTCGTCAAGCACAGTAAGAAAACCCTGTCTAAATTCATGCCGTTCCGCCGCTGGCCCCGGCACTTCGTTGGATCGGTACTCGAAGATGACCTCCGCTTGAGCGAGATATTTGCCCAGGGCTTCCCGTTTGCCAAGAAGAATCAATGCCGCGTACGTCACTTGATTATCAACGAGCAACTCGGCATCTGCCAGAAGTTGTTCTATGGGACGGGTCGAAATGTCCTGATCCAATAACTTGCGCTGCCAGAGTTGACGCAGAACCTCCACAGCATTTGGATCGAGATCGTCCAATTGGGCAGAGGTACAAATCTCCGCCGAAAAATCGGGACCGGACTCGGCAAAAATGCGTTGGAGCAAGTCGGGTGTCATGGGAATAAGAGTTTCGCCACCACGCATCCAATATGCACCTTTATACTGCATAGGCATACCGATTAGATGAGAGGGAACCTGAAAGACCAGAACCCGGCCATCTGGATGCTGAATCTCCTCGACATCAATACGAAGCCGCACTCGATCAATCAGACCGGCCTTTGTCCGTTCGAGATTGCTAAAAACCTGGCTGCCAACCACTTTACGCGGCAGTTTATCCGTTACACCCAGGATCATTCTTCCACCGCCTTCATTGGCGAGGGCGACGCAGTACTTTACCAGGGTCTCAAAGTGAAAATTTTTCTTTGCCTCTTTGAACTCCAGGTGTTCATCTTCTTTGGAGTTCATCCAGGTTTGGAGTATGTCTATGGAAACGGTCATGTGGCCTCTCAAAAAACTCCGAACTGGTAGAGCTACCTCGTGTTAGTGGATAGTGTAGAAAGTTTATCCTGAGCATCTCCCTGAAAGAGATACGTTGTCTAATCAAATGGGTCAAGTCTAAATTTACTTTTAATGGAATGCTTATCCCGGTGGAGAATACGTCTTTGCCGGAATCGCTCGATAACTCTCAAGCTTCTCTCGATCCAATCGGTCTCTAATCCCACTCAAGTGCGTATCGATCAAATCTCGCCGCACAGATTCCAGATCGGGATCCTCAAAAACATTATTTAATTCCCTCGGATCATTTTGACAATCGTACATCTCAACCGGCTTCTCAGACGTGGACTCGACCACCAGCTTGTATCGCCCATCAAAAACCATCGTAAACCCATCAACTTCACTAAACACAGCACCTTTGCCCTTTTGCGCGCCATCGGCATCCGGGCCTGCCAACACCTGAGGTACAAACGAAACCCCATCGCTGTCTTCCAAAGACTCTGCCCCTGCAACATCTAAAATCGTAGCCGTGATATTCAGACAATCCGTCAATCCTTCAGAGGTCCACCCCACCCGTCCCCCCGGAGGACGCACAACCAGAGGCACCCGTACAGCCATATCGTAAAACACGCCTTTGTGGCTCAACCGATGATCCCCAGCCATCTCACCGTGATCCGAACTGTAAATAATCCAGGTATTGTCCAATTGGCCCTTTGCCTCAAGAGCTTCGATAATACCCCCGATCGCATTGTCGATCAATGTAATCTTTGCATAATAATTGATAACCAGTTGTTTCTTCTCTTCTTCGGTCATCGTTTTGGCATCGCCAGCGCGAAAGAGCGACCGCACAATATATTTGGGATACGGTTCTCTGGGCAGATCCATAATACCCACAGGAATATCATCCACACTGTACATATCCCGATACTCCTGTGGCGAATCAAAGGGATTGTGCGGCCCTGGAAACAACACCTGCAGATAGAACGGCTTGTCCCCATCGTAATCGCGCACCCATTCTGCGGCCGTACGCCCGGTATAACTGTCCAGATGGCTTTCAGAAGGCAATGGACAGGGCGGATCCTCCCACGCCCGTGCCCTGCCCTCTTCCAGGCGCGTCTTTGACCTGACCACATAATCTCGATGCGTCTCCCACAAACCCAATTCTTCGAGATAATCCGAATACTGCGATCTATTCACCCCCGACGCGTGTGGCCCGTGCATCTCCTGAATATCTACAAACCCCCAATTTTCCAATATTGCCGTCTTTTCCTGACTTTTTGTTCCACCCGTGTGCGTATATAAGTGGGTCTTGCCCACCAGGGCAGTATGATAGCCCACATCGCGCACATTTCGCACATGACTGGGACCGTGCTGATCGGCCGCAACAATATTCTGCCAGACACCGTGTTCCCGCACATACTGCCCCGTCATCATCGTCGCTCGTGCAGGCATACAAATCGGCCCATTGGTATAACACTGGCTAAACACCACCCCTTCGGACCCCAGACGATCCAGATGTGGTGTTTTGATCACCGGATGCCCGGCGCACCCCACTGCATCACCGCGATGCTGATCCGAATAAATGAAAACGATATTGGGTTTTGGCATACACACCTCCAGTAAAGAACCCGGTCAACTCAGTCTTACAATACTTATGATATGAATTTATGTCCACTTCTTCACAATAAAAAATTGACCGTCTCAAGAACCAACATAAGTGCAATAAAATCAACGGGGAGCATCGCTGAGTCGATATCTCCCCGTCAATTATTTCAATTTTCGTCGGCTACCGGGTTACGCTGACGCTGTTTCACCACATCATTCAAGTACTTCGCTGGGCTGCCACGGACCGCCATCTCGCCATACCTGAGGGACTCACACCATTGCCTCCATATAGGGCCGCATCACGTTGGTCATCCGACAGATTTGTGCGAAGTGATAGAGGTCATCCATAGTAGCTTTCCGTTCCCGAATGCAGTCTCGCAGGGCTTCAATAGCCACATCCAGGCCGATCTTGTTTCGGTATTTGAAGCAGTCCGCCACGGTCTTGGCCGGATTATAGATCCGCACCTGGATATGTTCAATGGTATGTGTTTCAATGCCCTCATCAAAGGCAAGCCCTGAAAAACGCGCAAACCGAATCTGTAGCCCATCCACTTTGGGCTTACGTGCTTTGTTTGGAATTGCCATCCACACCTGAAACGGAAGCTGCGTGGTCAGTTCGTGGAATTGCAGAGCAGAAAGCAGACAGATGACGCCCTGGGGCACCCTCTTGCAGGCTTCCGCCAGGCTGTGATGCGCCGTCCACTCGGCATCGGGGAGAGTGTAAAGCCCCCGTCCCACCTGGCGTAGCATGCCTCGGTTTCTGAGTCTGCTGAGGTATTCGCGTGGGATCCCATACTGGTCCAGATCCCGCGGCCTGAGCATACCCGCCTGTTTTACAAGCTCTAGAACACTGGGTTTCTGTGATTTGTCCATAGCCTTCTTGAGTTACAAATTGTCAATATTTATATATAAATATATACATTTTCAGACAAAATTCCATACTTTAAAGCAAATATACGACACTCTTTTATCCCGTAGCGAGACTCTCTTTTTGTCACACTTCCGCATCAGCAGGTCGGATTGGTTCAACACGCTCGTGCCCGATTACCTTTCGGGCATATAGTAGGCAGGCTTGAATATCTTCATGTGTCAGCCAAGGATACCCTTTAAGCAGCATCTCAGGGGTATCCCCTGCTGCGAGCATGCCAAGGACATGTTCAACGGCAAGCCGACGTCCTCGAACAATAGGTTTACCCCCAAAGATCTTTGGGTTGATCGTAATTCGTTCCAAGAGTTTTTTTTCATCCATCTTTCACTTTCCCTCCGTTTCTGGATTCCTTTCTTTAAAAGAGATAAGTTGTCCACTAAAACGGGTCAAGTCCATACACATCCAAGATACAAAATCCGGACCTAAAATCTACCAATTGACCAAATGAACGATATAAAATATCTGTAGAGAGAGTTTTGGGCCTTGACGCCTTTTCGTTTGACATTCGACTTCGGTTCATATACATTTCAGATCTAATGAAGACAGACGCACTACTCTCTGAGAAAAGTAAAGGACATACTTTAGGACACATCCTCGGATTTTGTAGAAACGGCCTCAAAAAGAACATTCCAGAAACACATAAAAATAATAATTAAATTGGGTGGGCGATTAGCTCAGGTGGTTAGAGTGCTTGCTTGACATGCAAGAGGTCACTGGTTCAAGTCCAGTATCGCCCACCATTAAAAAAAATGGGTTACGCTAATTTATGCGCAACCCATTTTTCTTTGGTGCTCATCTGGATGCAGTCTTTCAAGGAATTCTGAACATGAAACGAATCGGTATTCTCGCCTACGGCTCTCTAATAGACAATCCGGGTCCAGAACTTGGACCGAACACGGTTGCAAAAATCAAAGATGTCAATACGCCATTTAGGGTTGAATTCGCCCGGAAAAGCCGAAGCCGCAATTATGCACCCACCTTAGTTCCGGTCACTGAGGGTGGTGCTTCTGTAAAAGGCGTTATCCTAATATTAAGAGACGGCATATCTGAAACTGAAGCTAAAAATATGCTCTGGCGCCGGGAAACGAACTGTTTTGACACTCGAAAAATCTACCAACCCCATGCAAACCCCGGTGATAATAAGGTGTATGCAGAACCGCTGGAACATTTCAAGGGCATCAATGTGGTTTATTACGCCCGAATTGCCGCTAATATCCAACCCTTGACACCATCACGCCTGGCAAAGCTGGCTATTCAAAGCGTCAGCTTAAAAAAGAAAGACCAGGGACGAGATGGCATTAGCTACCTGATCAATGCAAAAGCAAACGGTATTCAAACGCTCCTCATGTCCGCATACGAACAGGAGATTCTACAGCGGATGAATGCAAAAAATCTCGAAGAAGCCTTGTCCTTGCAAATCAACCTGTTGCAAGAAAATGCTGGATCATTGAGAGCCTAATGAGAGCACGAGGAAGATCAGTGCTTGAAAACATCGCACTTACCTTCTACGATGATAAGGAAAAAAGACAACATGCGCGACGATAAAGAAATTCCAAAATTCGACAGTTACGAAGAAATGGCAGCGTTTTGGGATACACATAGTCTTGCCGACTATTGGGAACAGACGGAGCCTGTTGATTTCGATTTCGCCCCCCGCCAGCTCAACCAGGCTCGGGCCCGCGTCAAACCATTCCGTGTGGCTCGCACAGGTCTTCCCGGCGACCGAACTCCCGACTGTCTCAGGCGTACGAACCACCATTGGCACTCGAACCGTGCCATTCATGAAATTGCTTTTGCCCAAAATCCCACAATCCCCGTTCATCTCGCCGTGATCAGAACACAGCATAATCACCGTGTTGTCCATTTCACCGCGCGCTTCGACTGCCGCGAAAATCTCACCAATTTGATCGTCAATCAACGTCACGTTACCTGCGTAATCCGCCCGTAATCTCTTTTCTTCCCCAGGTTCAAAGATAGGCCTGTTGGCCAACGTACACATCGTAGTAGTATTCCAATTCCAGCGGTGACGGTCGCACAACGTGGCGTTTGTTGCGAGATCGCTCGGCGAAGTCCGCTTTATACTTCTCCCACAAACCCTTCTCTAGTGGGGTCTCAACTTGCAAATGAGGATTTCCTAATACTGAAAAAATTTATAAGTATCACTTTCTTTAATTAAGAGTTTAGCTTGTCAAATTGGTCAGTTTATTATTATTATATATAATATAAGGGAGGGTTATATCTGCACTAAAAACTAAAATTGATTGTTTAAGACTTCCTAAAGGTCGGTGTCTCCCAATTAGGGGCTTCTATAAGGAGGATGCGTATGAACAGATTTCTCGTAACATTTTTGTCGCTGCTTATTGCGTGTGGTCTGGCAAGCGAAGCTTTTTCTGCTTCCACCGGAAAGATCGCCGGTAAGGTCGTCGGCACAAATGGCGACCCGCTGCCAGGTGCGAACGTTGTCATTGTAGGCACCACCCAGGGTGCGTCCACGGACGGGAACGGGGATTACTTCATCCTGAACGTGACGCCGGGGACTTATACCTTGCAGGTGTCGATGGTGGGGTACACGACGGTGACGCAGTCCGGCGTTCGTGTGAACATTGACCTGACCACACCCTTGAACTTCTCTGGCCAGTTCGCGATGGCGGAAGAGGCGCTGGGTCTCGACGAGATCACCGTTATTGCGGAGCGTCCTGTGGTTCAGGCGGATGTGTCCGCGAATGTTCAGAATCTGACGGAACAGGAGATCGAGACGCTTCCTATCACGTCAATCACGGATGCTGTCGAGCTGCAGGCGGGGGTTCTGACAAACCAATATGGTGACCTTTCCATTCGCGGTTCGGACCTTGCGGAGATTGCCTATACGGTGGATGGCCTGTCGATGCGCGACGGTCGTGACAATACTCCGATGTCCACAGTAAGCGTGACGGCGATTCAGGATGTGAAGGTCCAGACGGGCGGCTTCAACGCGGAATACGGGAATGTTCGTTCCGGGCTGGTGAACATCGTGACGAAGGAAGGCAGGAAAGACCGGTATTCATTCGATGCGTTCTTGCGGTATAGTCCTCCGAAAGAGGATTTTTTCGGTCCGCATCCGAACGATATGAATGACCCCGGATATCTTCTGAAGCCTTTTGTCGATCCGAAGGTTGCCTTTCCTGGCACGCATACGCCGGAGAGCGGGTGGGACATCTATTCTCGCCGCAACTATCCGGAGTCAACGGGCTGGAGCAATTTCGCCCTGGACCTCCTTGCTCAGCCGAGCAATCCGTATTATGGCGTCGGGATCGTAGACGATCCGAATGTCGATGAATCGACGCTGGATCCATCGGAGCTGAAAGTGAACAATGGCCTTCTGGACGTCATGCTTTTTTACTTCCGTAAGGATTTCAACGTCACGGCGTCCAAACACGACATCGATATGAGCCTGGGAGGTCCGCTGCTTCCTCCGATGATGGGCGCGGACCTGGGCGGCCTTCGGTTCTTTGGCTCCGTGAAACGGGAACGTCGTCCTTACATTTCATCTTTCCTGATCAATTCGTATATGAACGACTTGGGGCGCGTGAAGGTGACGTCGGATGTACGGACGAATATCAAGGCTTCTGTTGAGTTCCTGATCAACCGGGAATCCGGCTTGCAGCAGAATGAGCGTGGTTTTCCGCAGATCTTCCGGGGCAATGGGGCCCTGACGACCGTTGGCGACCCAACGGACAGGATTGGGGGCGGCTATTACGAGCCCCTGTATACGGATTCCTACTTCGGCGTCAGCGATCGAGAACGGATCAATGTCGGATTCAGCATGACGCATGTGCTGAGCCCGAAGACGTTCTATGAATTCCGCGTTCAGCGGATGCATTCGGCCTTCGACCTGGATGTGCCCCGGGACAGGGACTTACAGACGGTTGTGAAGCGTTTTCCGAGGAATCCTGATTTTCCAGCTCCCGAGCCGATTCAGCAGGTTGTCGAAGTAACGCAGAACGAAATCGGCCTGGCTGAAACCCCGTTTGGTTTTAGTTTGATTAACGAATCGTATAACCGAATGGAATTCGGTCAAGGATGGGCCGAAGCCCGTGACAGCTCGAAGGTGACGGTGTGGACGACGAAAATCGATATCACGTCGCAGCAGAATCAGGTGGCGCAGTTCAAGGCGGGCTTCGAGTATATCTTCAGCCAGTATCGAATTGGCCATGGCCATTTTGAGTTTCGCAACGTGAATAAAACGCCGGGCTACGACTGGGACCGAGACCCGGCCCAGATCGCGGCGTATGTGCAGACGAAGCTTGAATTCAATGCGATGATCGCGAACCTGGGCCTTCGGTTGGATCACTGGGACGCCCGTGGAGACTGGTGGGTCTATGATGATTGGGCTTCTGCCTTCAGTGCGAAATTCGGGGAGGCCGAGTTACCGAATGTGCTGGAGCAGGCGGCCATCAAGAAGCAGACCTTTATCAGTCCGCGCCTGGGTGTCTCGTTCCCGATGACTGCGGACAGCAAGCTGTTCTTCAACTACGGTCATTTCCGTCAGATGCTGGATGCCCGCAATCTGTTTTCGATTTATTCCTCCAGCAGTTTCGCCATCATGGAAATGGGGAATCCGAATCATCCGATGCCTCGCAGCATCAACTACGAGCTTGGTTTCGAGCAGAATCTGTTCGATCGCTATCTTCTGCGGTTGAGCGGGTATTACAAGGCGAACGACGAGCAGCCGAATCTCGTGTCGTATACGAACCTGGATCAATCGGTCAATTACTCGTTTTCGGAGCCGTTGAACTATGACGATATTCGCGGCTTCGAACTGACGATTCGCAAGCGTCGCGGCAAGTGGGTTGGCGGGTTCGTGAACTACACGTTCATGCAGACGAAGGATGGGAATTTCGGCTTTGATCAGCGGTTCGAGAACCGGTTGTCGCAAGCTCAGTTCATTCGAGACACGCGTTTTCATTACCAGAACAAGCCTGTGAGCCGTCCGTTCGGGAGTGCGGCGCTCGAGTTCTACACGCCACGTGACTACGGGACGAAAGTTGCGGGCTTCCATCCTTTGGGGAACTGGGAAGCTGCTTTTCTGGTGAACTGGCGTGCCGGTCAACACGAGGACTGGTTCGGTCCAGAAAAAGTATCGCTTTCAGGCGTGTCGAACAACGTGCAGTGGAGAGATTTCTGGAATTGGGATCTACGACTGACGAAGCGATTTGGGAATCTGGCCACGCTGTACATCGATGTTGAGAATCTGTTCAATCAGAAGCGCCTGAACCCGGGATCCTTCGGTGGTCAAGGCTCGTTTGGCGACCGGGGCCTCTATATGGCGTCGCTGCACCTGGATCCGGAAAAGGCATTCGAGGGTCTGACGGATGCTGAGATTCCGTATGCGTTTCCACCCGGCGATGACCGTCCTGGTGATTTCCGAACGGACGATCGGTTCGTGCCGATCGAAATCGTGGGGAAGGCGGCCGATCTGCCTGCCGACGGACTTCCTGGTACTGCAGAGATCACTCCGGGCCTGCCTACGGGACTGGAGCCGGACCGTCGCCTGCTGTGGTATGTCGCGGACTCAGATACGTATCAGGAGTACCGGAACGGGAGTTGGGGCGTTGCGGATCCGGGCTTTCTCAAAGAGGTGCTGGACAAGAAGCTGTATATCGACATGCCGAACCCACGTATGGGGCGTTTCCTGTTCCCGCGGAGAGTGTTTTTCGGCCTCCGGTTCTCCTTGTAATCAGATCGTAGGGGCGAACCTTGTGTTCGCCCCTTTTCCACCAGGACGTTTCGAAATCCAGGAATTCGAACCGAATGATCAACCGCAACAGCAGGAGGTTCCAGATGAGTAAACCAGTAAGGCGTTCTGGACTGATTGCCTTTGTATTGGCAGCAACCGGCGCACTGTTCTTTGGACTGCCTGCAGATGTATCGGCGCAGGCAGATTTGGTATGGTTGGATGTTGGCGACTTCCACTACAGGTATTCCTCGACAGGGACGGAACCTTCAGGTGGGTTTCGATCTCAGATCAAGTTTTGGCCCGGCATCTACCATCTTGAAGGGGGCACGCACGTTCGGACTCGGATGTATATCGCGGCACGCGATTGGACGGATGATACGGGGCAGCTCTGGCCTTTCAAAGCCTCCCGCACAGGCCCTCGTAACTTCGATCTGGGAGAGCATTTTGGGTACACGATCGAGCTGGTTGGTAGGTTTCCCAAGCCGGATGTCTTCGTGGATGGCTTCCAGTCGTTTCTTCGTCCGACGGTGCTGACCCGGGTGGATCCGACGATCAAGGCGGACCGGATCGTAATCAGATCGGGCAACGCGGATATGGGCATTACCTGGACAAACACGATCTATGCCTTTTCGAACGAACATCATGATGATTATCACATCCGTGAGATCACGTTTACCAATACCGGGAATGTGGATGAGGATGAAGAGATCGAGTTGCCGAACCAGACCCTGAATGAAGTCATGTTTCATTTTGGGGGCAAGGAGCACTACTGGGGTCCCCGTCGTGTGACGAACCAAGGTGGGTCCTCAACGATGTGGGATTATGTGGGGGACGGGAAAGAAGATTACGGTGAGAAGTGGGCCGGAATCCGAACGATGCTCGGTTGGCTCAGTAACGGTACTCGCGTGACGTTTCTGAACCGCATCGGCGGTCCTACCTGGCGAAGCGTTTCAGGCCCTCCGCGTGCATCTGGCAGAACTGTGGAAGCCGATACGCTTGGTCGCCTGGGTGCCGCCAACATGATCTTCCACGGCACCATCCATGCGGATACGAGTCCGTCGGATGAAACCAACGATATGAATCAGCCGACGCATACCGGTTGGCTCCGGGGTGGTGATCCGCTCACCAATCCGGACCTCCACAATGAAAGCCAGTACGAACTCACGTATGCCTACCTGCATCCGGACATGGACTACGCGGAATACGGGAGGCCGGGCATCGATGGGCATGAGTATCCCCATTCTGCGGATCGGGCTGCTCCGGAAGAACCCGTAGGGCCGTGGGATTCGGAGCAATGGTTAGAACGGATGGGGAATCAGACCGATCTGTCTCTGATTGGGAGCAGCGGCGGTCGCTGTCCGAGTTGGGCCACCGGTCCATATACGCTTGGTCCGGGAGAAGATATCAAATATGTCTGGGCGACGGGAATGGCGGGACTCCAACGGGATGTGGCCGTCAGCGTGGGTATCGATTACAAAAACTCCGGATGGGATGACGATGCAATCATCGAGTATGAAGGTCAGGCGATGACGAAGAATCGCTGGGCCCTGTCGACGCGGGACTCGGTGCTGTCGAACCTGCGGAAAGCGGAAGCCAACTGGAAGTCGGGCTTCAACATTCCGCATCCTCCGCTGCCGCCGAGCCGGTTCGAAGTTGTGTCTGGATCGGATAAGATCGCCCTGTCCTGGGAGGTCTTCCCGAATGCGGATCATACGGGCTTCGAGATCTATCGAACGCGGAACCTGTATGAAAGCAGCGCCGAAGACCTGTGGAAGTACAGGCTGATTGCAGAACTTCCAGCCAGTGCTCGAAGCTACGACGATACGGATGTCGTGCGCGGTAGGGATTATTTCTACTATATCCTATCCACTGGCCCTGTGAAGACCGATCCAACAGGGACGTCGCCCCCGACGGCGTTGAAGAGCAGCCGCTATTATACGCAGACCTATGATCCCGCCAACCTGAAGCGTTCGCCCGGAAGTACGTTGGCTGACGTTCGGATTGTTCCGAATCCGTTCGTATTGGAAGCCGATCAGAATATCCGCTGGCCGGACCAACAGGACAAGCTGGCGTTCTTTGAGATTCCTGGGAATTGCGAAATCATGATCTTTACGGAAGTCGGGGAGCTGATCCACAGGATCGAACACAATGACGGGACGGGGGACGAATTCTGGAACCTGACCACGGAGTCCAATCAGGTGATTACCAGCGGTATCTACTTCGCCGTGATCAGAGATCTGGATTCCAACGAAAAAATCGTTCGGAAATTTGTGATCATTCGATAACAGGCCAAGAGAGGATTCCAATGAAAAAGATCACTGTATTGATGATGTATATGCTGGGACTGCTCTTCTATCTACCTGCCAGCGCGCAGAACGATGCGGATGAGGCTGAGCCTGTTGTCATTGAGCCAGGTCAGGACATCCCCAGGGAGCGAAGGGCGCAAGCCGGATTCAAGTTCCTCACCGTTTCACCCGATGCGAGAGCAGCGGCTATGGGAGGCGCATATTCCTCGATTCGAGGTGGCTCTACGGCGATGTATTACAATGCAGCCGCAATGGCGTACTATGGCCGAAAGATCGATGTGGCCGGAGGGCAGGTCCAGTGGATCGCTGACGTCAACTACATCACCGGGAGTGCAGCATTTGTGACCAACTTCGGCGTATTCGGCCTTTCTCTGGTCGCGGTGGACTATGGGGATTTTCTTGGCACCGTCCGCTTCGATAATGAGAAGGGATTCATAGATACCGGTACCTACAGTCCTTCCGCATTTGCACTTGGCTTTGGCTACGCCAGAGCCATTACGGACAGGTTTTCCGTTGGTGGCGACCTCAAGATCGCCAGACAGGATATGGGTGCAGTACCTATATCAATTACGGGGACGAACCCTTCTCTCAAGGACTTCAAAGAAACAGCATTTATTGTGGATTTCGGGGTTCTTTACTGGACGGGATTCAAGAGCCTGAATTTCGCCCTTTCTACGCGCAATTTTGCGACCGAGAGAAAATTCAGTAAAGAGAGCTTTGAACTGCCGCTCACGTTCCGTATGGGATTATCGATGGACCTGATCGACCTGACTGGAATTGATAAGGAAGTCCATGCGCTCCTGTTCTCAATTGATACCGAACGACCTCGCGACTTCAACGAGAACGTCAAGATGGGGGCGGAGTATACAATTATGAAGACGCTTTCACTTCGGATGGGCTACACATTTCCATCTGACGAGGAAGGCATTTCCCTGGGTGTTGGGGTGAGTCGCGATCTCGGCACGACGGATGTTGGTTTTGACTACGCCTACACTGATTTCGGCGTGTTTGATGCCGTTCATCGACTGGGAGTCCACGTAGGTTTCTAATCGTAACCTTGGCAAATCAACCGTGTGAATAGGAGGCGAAAGTGGCCAAGAAATTGGAAGGCAAGGTCGCCGTCGTTACCGGCGGTAACAGCGGCATCGGGGAGGCCACCGGCAAGGTGCTTGCCCGGGAGGGTGCAAAGGTGGCACTGCTGGCTAGACGTCAGGACAAGGGTCAAGCCGTGCAAGACGAGATTCGCGAGGCAGGTGGCGACGCCACCTTCATTACCTGTGACGTCAGAGACCATGAGGCCGTCGAGGCGGCAATAGCGCAAACCGTCGAAACTTACCGAGCGATACACATCCTCGTTAACAATGCTGGCGGCGGGGCGTTTGGGGGAAAAGCCGGGGAACCGATGCGGTTGGAGGACAACGAGACATGGGACCGCGTAATCGCCGTCAACCTGACAGGCCCGTTCTACGTAACCCGGGCCGTGTGGCCGCATATGGCCGCCGCTGGCGGCGGCGTAATCACCAATATCTCATCCGGCGCCGCCGGGTCGGGCTTCACCGAGAAGATGCTGGAGATTCGCGGCGGTTTCGATGTCTCGAGCTACGCCGCGGCCAAGGCCGGGCTCGAGGGCTTTACCCGCGTCACCGCCAGCATGGGTGGGCCGGAGAACATCAGGGTCAACACCATCCGGCCGCGCCTCATAGTGGACAAGGAAGGGCACCACTGGCTCGAACACGTACGCGAGTACGTCCAGATTCTGGAGGGAAAGGTGCAGGCCGAAGATATCGCCAATACCGTGCTCTTTCTCAGTTCCGCGGACGCTCGCTATGTCAATGCCGCGACTTTGGAGGTCGGCGGCGGATGTGTTTCCAACATATAGCGCGCCGCAGCCCCACCTGGCCACCTGCCCTCGCCCAAGATACGCGATCTGCCGCTCACGTTCCGGATGGGTTTGTCGAACGCTTTTCTTACTTCCTCATTATTTTAAAACAGCTTCTGAGGCTCTGATCCAAGGAGAACAGACAATGACACCTGAAGAAAAGTTTATTTTTGACCTCCAGGGCTACATCGTAATCAAGAATATCTTGTCGCACGAGGAAGTAGACACGCTCAACACGATTGCTGATGAGCAATTGAAAGTTCAGGAAGAAATTAATGATGGGTTGAAGATTCCCAAGCGAGTATCGCTTTGGGGACGCCCCTATCAGAACCTGTTCGATCACCCCAACATCATCCCTTATTTGGACGAGCTACTCGGACCAAAATTTCGAGCGGATCACGATTATGGAATTTTCATGCGGCGCGGCTCCCACAAAGGAGGCCTTCACGGCGGAGACTCCGGAGCTTTTGACGGTCGAGCTAGCCATTGGTACAAATACCGCGATGGTGTCATGCGTAATGGCCTCACCGTTGTCGTGTATTTTCTCGCCCCCGTCCGAAAGGGAGACGGTGGATTCTGTTGCGTGCCTGGATCGCACAAGTCCAACTTTGGTGCGGATGTGCCAAAAGACGTCCGCTCCTTCGATCGCGTTCCACACTACATCGTTCAGCCAGAGGCGGAGGCCGGAGATGCCCTGATTTTTACGGAAGCGACGATGCACGGGACACTCCCCTGGACCTCCGATGAGGAGCGTCGTACGCTACTTTACAAGTTCAGCCCGGGTCATTCAATCTGGTCACAACGCTTTTACGATTTCGACGAATACGATGGCCTGACCGAACAACAGATGCGTGTCATGTCACCCCCATTTGCTGTTCGACGTCCGGACACCATTCAGGCCGTTTAAGCAATAGGGGAACTGCCATGACCCCCGAAGAGAAATTTATGTTCGACCTCCAGGGATTTCTCGTTGTGAAAAATGTACTCTCGGGTGACGAAGTTGCCTAACTGAATGAGATATCTGATCGATCAAAACCGGATGAGTACGAAACGTATGAGGAAGACGGTTTGAAAATCGCCCGAAGGGTTTCCCAATGGAGTCCGGCTTGCCAGAATCTCTTCGACCATCCGAAGTTGGCGCCCTACTTGGTTGGACTCGTCGGCCCAAAAGTGAGGGTGGACGCGCTAACACCTGCTCGAAAGGGCGACGGTGACTTTTGCTGCGTACCGGGTTCACACAATTCAACTTCATCCTTGATATCCCTAGACACAGTCGTATTCCTCCAACTGCATACGGAGTTCATCACATTGGCTTCTCAATGCATCCTGATGAGCTTTCTGAAGCAGAGGATGAATATTCTTATCTTTAGTTTGAGCCAGCTCCGCCAAAGCGCCCTCAAACTTTCTCATCTGGGCCTTGGTGATCCGATATTGTCTCTCATTTTTGATCATATCTGCTCCACACTTAGGTCTATGGTGTCTTGCGGAATCGAGGTCGAGACCTTGGAGATAACCTCACCACCTTCAGAAAGTATTTCGGCGATTTTATCCAGATATGCTTTCAGGGACAATCCGTGACTTCTTGCCAGAATCCCCAGCGTATCCACCTTTGTCCGTTCTCCCTTTTCGATCCTGCACACCTGGCGTTCCGAAAGGCCATGAATATCGGCTTGCTTAAGCCCGCATTGTTTTCGAAATGCGGCAACCGCCTCCCCGAACCGAATGTCAGACATCAATCTTTCCCGATCCTTTTTCTCCCGCCACATATCATCTTTCAAGTAGCGAACAGCATCCAGATCGATGTGTACATCAGCCTCAGGCCAGTGGATATAACTGCCTTCGCTGGAGAGAGTAAATGAAGAACGCTGTTCTTTTGGAATACGATTGAGTGCGGGCATTTCTTCAAATCCTACTCTGAACAGGGTATGGTCACAGGCCATGACAAAGAGCTCACCATCAACGACCTGTGCAGTGGCAATTAGCTGATCTGGACATCCAAGACTCCAGGCCGTGAGCACGCGCTTTGGCACATCCTTATCCGAATGCACAAGAATATTTCGGGTCATTCTGAGTTTAGCCTCATAAAGTGGTAAAAACTGAGCACCTTCGTCTTCTCAGACAAAAAGGGTTCGAAGATGGTTTCGGTGATTGGCAGCACGCACAAATTCAGTGACAACAGGCAGATCGGGAACAGAAATGAGCACAAAAATATCCTGAGAATTTACCCTTCACAATAAAAATCTAACTTTTTGAGCATAATATCAAGCCTGTAGTTGTAGAAATTCGTCTTGCAGCCATTGGTTCACAAAACTATATTCATTTTGAGTGCGTGACATGGATAATAAGGAAAGAAGGCAATATGCACGACGATAAAAAAATTCCGAAATTCGACAGCTACGAAGAAATGGCAACGTTCTGGGATACACATAGTCTTGCCGACTATTGGGAACAGACGGAGCCTGTTGATTTCGATTTTGCGCCAGAAGCACGACGGCAATACCTGGTAGGGGTTGACCGTGAGTTATTAGCGCGTGTGCAACGTCTTGCTCGAACACGGGGTGTAAGTATCGAGAGTCTGGTTAATTTGCTCCTTGAACAACGCCTCCTGGAGATTGAGAACCCAACCTCAAACGTGTAACAGGTCCCAAACACCATCCACCTCAAGAAGCCACTCCTGAAATTCGGAGTGGCTTTTTCATCTTGCAGCCATTGATTCACAAAGCTACATTTATTTGGATTTTTCAATTGTTCTATACGTTCGCTTGTTGTTCGGCTTGAAATGAAGATAACAGGAGCATCAAATATGGCAGATAATATACCAATCGAACACCGGTTCCATTTTGACCTGAGCGGCTTTCTGGTCCTTCGCAATGTATTGACACCCGAAGAATGTGAAACCACTCTGAATGTCCTGTCTGATTTGGAAAGCAGGACATACAAAGATGAATGGATGGCATCTGCACCCACTTTTGGCAGACCAAAACCACTACCAACCTGTGATAAGAGTCGAGAATTTCAGGTCCGTTTGAATGGTCTCTTACGGCTTGATCCCGTTTTTGACCTGATGATCGCACATCCGAAAGTCGTGCCTTATCTGAAGGCATTTATGGGTGAACCACAACTCATCAACACCTGGTCGATTTCTAAATTCAAGGAAGCGCAACAGGGGGGGTGGCATCGCGGCGTGCCAACGACGGATTACAGTTATCGAAACGGCGATATTCGCTCTCGGATGCTCAATACCGTGTACTTTTTAACAGATAATGGACCCGACGATGGGTGTGTGGTGGCTGTACCGGGTTCACACAAGAGCAATTTTGATCTGAGCTGGCAGGCGTATCAGGGATTGGATCTTCCAGGCGCCGTCGCAGTAACGGGCAAGGCAGGCGATGTCTTACTCTTTTCCGAGACCGTCATCCACAATGGACTGCCCAAGACCACAGAGCCGGTGCGATCCAATCTGTATTTCAACTACACACACGCACACTATAATGTGATGATGCGCGAGCCGCCAAATGGATACCACAGATGTCTTCCGCCAGAGATCCGCAAACGGTTTAATGAAGCGCAAAAAGCAATGACGCGGTGGATGGAATTGGCAAGGTGGGATGTGTAGCACTTGTTGGATTATAAATAAATCTCTCTATCAAAACCGACGGTTGATTTACCTATGATGCGTTCTAACGCTTCACACTCTATTGCCGACAAACGGAAGAATCACATATGGCGAAACCGAATATTCTGCTCTTGATGACGGATCAACAGCGTGCAGATGCGATGGGCTGCACTGGTGGCTGGGTTGAAACGCCGAATATGGATCGGATCGCAAATGAAGGCGTGAGGTTTTCTAATTGCGTTACGAATTCGCCTATCTGTGTACCTGCAAGGCTGAGCCTGGCTACGGGACACTACCCTCACAATACGGGTGTGTGGAATCATCAGGACCATACCCTGTCGGCCGACGCGAAAACGTGGACCCAAGTTGTCAGGTCCTGTGGGTATCGAACCAGCCTGTTCGGCAAGACACACCTGCATCCTACGTCAGGCGACTTGCGCAGTCGAGAGCACCTGCTGCACGCCTATGGGCTGGATGATGTGAATGAAATTGGGGGCCCACGGGCGTGCGCAAACTGCGTTTCTCATATGACTTCGATGTGGAAAAAAAAGAGTCTGTGGGAAAAGTACAAAGCGGACCTCGCTGAGCGTTCCAGAACCAAACGGTACCTGGTGCGGCCCTCGGCAGTGGGGCTGGAGGACTATTACGATGTATATGTAGGCCAGCAGGCCAAAGGCTATCTAGAAAGCTATGATCGCTCCGAGCCGTGGTTTTGCTGGGTGAGTTTTGGCGGACCACATATGCCTTATGACACACCTGAACCGTACGCGAGCAAGTACCACCCCGACGCCATGCCCAGTCCGGTTCCTTATCCCGGAGATGAGCGCAAGCGACCTCGGGGAACCCTGGATGATATCCTGGACAACAGGCCCACATTCGACCCTGGAGAAGAAAAGATACTACGAGCGGATTACGCCGGTAACGTGACTCTGATTGACGACCAAATCGGAGAGATCCTATTGGCGATCGAAGCACGTGGTGAGCTTGACGATACGGTGATTCTTCTGGTCTCTGATCACGGCGAAATGAACGGTGATTGTGGAATTCTTGCGAAAAGCAATTTTATGAATGGCGCCGTTCGCGTACCCCTGGTGATTCGGACCCCTGACACCGTCGGTCGTTCGGCTGCTGGAAAGACATGCGCAAGCCATACGGAGTGGTTTGATGCGGGGCCGACACTAGCTGAACTAGCGGGAGGGGAAATCGAGTATCCCCAGTTTGCGAAATCCCTCTGCCCGATGCTTGCAGACCCCTCGATCGAACACCGGAGCGAGGCGATTTCGGAATATGGCGGAGATGTCATGCTGTTGAATCATGATTGGAAGATTGCACTCAACAAAGAAGGAGAGGCCTACCTGCTGTTTGACGTGAAGAACGATCCGAGTGAGGTGAATAACCTGGTTGGAAGAGCCGATATGGCTGACGTGGAGAATTCTCTGAAGCTGAGGATCCTGGAACGAATGATGGAGAGTCAAGTTTATACAGGGGCCAGGTTCGCGGGTTGATTTTCCGGGGATCGTTGTGTTGGTGACTACTCCCAACTCTAAAGCTCTCTGCGAGTGGGTTTTACGGGCTTTTTGATAAAAATGCCAAGAACTAATTTTTCGTTTTCAGATTACATTTGCAAGGTTATTCAACTCATTTCGAGAATGCCCAATCGATCTTCACGCAAATGATTTCTCAACTCGCGATAATATTGTTCTCGGACTTCTATGCTTTTCATGTTAGCATCAATGGTATATCCTGCGGGCTTAAACACAATAAACATCACTTTCCGGGGAAACGTATCAATATTGATAGATGCGCCGTGGACCATTGCCGTGGTGCAAACCGTCATCTGTCCTGCCTTTGCAAGCAAAGGAACCGGATCGGCAAAAGACAACTCGGGAAGTTCTCGAAATGGGACTGGATTCTGAATATAAGTCCCATGCTTTTCCACATCCTCTGCAATCAAACGGTGGCTACCGGGTCGGTACATGAGAGGTGCCCGTTTTTTCGTCACATCGCTCAACCAGAGGAGACAACTGCAAAGCATCTGTTTGGGTGTGGCATCCAGGTCTGAAAGGCTATATTTAATATCCACATGTTCGGAAAAACTGAATATTGCGCCGGGCTGTGGATAGGAAGTGACAATAAACGCATTAAAAAAATGCACGACATCGGCCCCCAAGGTCTTTTTCGCCACAGCTTCCAAAAACGGATCCTGGATCAGATTCAGCAATTCAGGCTCGAGAAAATACCGTTGCCCCACACGATACTGGGTCGGTTTCCCATCTTCTGAGCCTTCAAACGGCAGCATCCGATCAAAAACCCTCGAAACGCGATCCAGCCGCGCTTTACTAAAAGGCGTATCGATAGTTACCGCCCCGACCTCTTCAAATTGTGCAATTTCAGATTCGCCAATCATCGCATACCTCCTATATCCTTCTAAGCATCCAGCCACGCATCCTCAAACACCCGACATCCGACGCCCTCCTGCCCCATGGAACTGCATGCGTAGAGCGTGATATACTGGGATTCATTGAGGGGACCAACAGTGCTGTAGGAGAAAGTCTCTGGTTCGATAACCTTATGGCGCCATGCCTGACCTTCGTCATCGCTAAAATAGATCGCACCGCGCTGGCGCTCTGTGGCGTGCTGCCGCTCGGATTCGGGCAGACCGGAGCCATTGGGAATAGAAAAGAGCAGACGCCTCCCGCCCCGGGCAAGTGTGCCATGGCAGAGCACCCCACTGATATCGACGAGAAAGGGCCTGGACCACGTCTTGCCACAATCCGTCGAAGTATGGGCAATGCGCTGCACAGGACCGGGACGCACCTCCGCGAGAGGGGTGTGGGCTTCGAGCATACCGCGCGAATTCAGCCTGCGAACGAGCAACAATTCCTCACCGCGGTTAACCGACACAGCGGAAGCTTCGTTGGCAAGATAATCCGTGATAAAGCCATCCACGCGCCAGGTCTCGCCCTGATCATCGCTGTAGATAACGGCAGAACCGGACTGGGGATGGTTGCGAAAATAATTCGTAACGGCCTCTCCCTCGGGCACCACAGTAACAGGTCCCCCCAGAACGTACCGCCCCCGATGCGGACCCTGCGTAATCGCGTGAACCTGCCCCACCGCGTTAAACATAATCAGCGTACCATCGGAATAGCGGTGGTTCAGAGGCGACCGGTCCCCGAGCAACGTCTCCATAGTCCAGGTATCGCCATCGTCATCCGAATCAAACCGGCAAAGAACCATGGGCGTATCGCGCCCCACGGCATCGATATCGATACCGGACTGCGCCCGCATCTCGCCATAGTCCTTGTCGTAAATATTCTCTGTACCTCGCAAATCAACCATAGACAGAACGGACACGCGCTCGCGTCCATCTCGTTCGGAAAGATACGCAGACACCGCGTAGTGGGTGATCCGACCCGAAACAGCCCTCGCTGGCGACCACGTCGCGCCCCAATCGCTGCTCCTGCTCGTCAGAATCACCTTCGGATCGTCGTCGCGGCCTCCGCGCAACCTACCCTGACAAAAGGCGATCAACACGCCAGCGCGCGTAACGACATACGACGGCTGAAACGTACGACACACCACCTCACCGTGCACCTCAAACCCAGGCTCAAAAGCCAGCGTCCGTTCACTCAATCCATTTTCAAGCTGCCTCATACGGGCCTCCTGTAAAAAATAGCCACCGGATCACGCGATCCCCGCAAGCCAGTTCACAATAGAAGCGACCTCTTCTCCTTCGGACGCCTGTGTTTCGATCAAAAAACCCTTCTCCGCTTTCAGATTGGCATAGGTCTCAGAAGCCAGTGCGTAATCGGCCTCGATTTTTGCTTTTTCACAAACGTCAAGCCGTTCATCTACCGCATTGACAAGGGCCACGGGACGCGGTGCCAGAGCAGCGGATAGATGGGGCAAATCGTAGGCCGTCGTCACATTCGGCACCATATCGTAGAACCGGACGTGATAAACAGAACCTCGAACCACATCCATATAAGAGGAAAGCGTGCGCCAGGTGCAGACAGCTGTAACAGCGTCGCTCAGAACCGCTGCGTGTAATGCCTGAATGCCACAGCCCCCCCGACCTATGAGCACGACTTCCCGGCTGAGTCCGAGATGGGGCAGGGCGCGAATAGTCTGAAGCAAATCGAAAATACGCATCCCAATAAGCGTATGTCCGGTGTGTCTGGCACCGTACCCATATCCCATGCTCTCCACGCCCAGAAGCTGTGCGACAAAGCCGCCCTGTCGGTCCCGATTGCTCCAATTCGTCGTCTGCGTCTCGCCATAACCCCGCAAATCTACCGCAACAGTCGGATGCCCTGCCTCGACCAGCAGATGGAACAGCCCACCGTCGCTGCAATTTGCAACCTTACCCCGATCATCGGCCAGAATCACCGGCAACCGTTCTGGCACTGAGGCCAGGCTCTGCCCGATGAGCATCGGTAGAAAAACCTCGGCTTCGCTCTCGATAATAGCCTGTCGAATCTGCATATTGCCGTGCATCTCAGATGCGACAACCTCGATGGAAATCTCCTCCTGGGGTCGTTTTATTCCCGTGCGATTCAGGACACACTCGACAAGCGTATCGCGAAACGCGCTCGCCTCTGCCACACTGTGCGCTGCCCGTTGCTTTGGCAGGGTCTCCTCTGCGCGACGAACGCAGAGATCAGTGACCCGATCCGAGTGATAACTCGTGAGAACCTGACCAGTTGGCGACACCTGGAGATCTTCATCGGAGAAAATTTCCAATTCGGGTTCACGCCAGTCCGCCTGGGGATCTCCCAGCCAGCGATTCATCCATTCCATCATCGGTTCCCGCATCTCCCGAAAATAGCCATGTTCCCGGATCGTCTCCACAAAATCCATCTTCTCGCCCTGGCCGAGGGTCTCATAGAGCCACCTGGCTTTGTGAAAAGACATGCGCGTGTTCACAAAAACACCATCGCGCGTCTCTTTAATCAACCGGTACGGCCGCGGATACGCAAAACACATCATCGCTGCATGAGACAGGCCAGTGAGCATATCATTCGGCATATTCTGCTCGGAATCGCCCCCGCCCCAGGTACCCACCGTCCCGACCGGAACCGCGACCTTGATGCGGGGTTCCAAAGGCGTGTACCAAAGCGTCACCGTGCCACCCCCCGAATTTCCGGTGATCCCGAGCCGCTCCGCATCGACCTCGGCGCGGCTTTCCAGATAATCCAGCATCCGGATCGCATCCCAGATACGGATAGCCATCAAATGGAGCCCGGTCAGAAGACAGATATTGCCGCATTTCATATGTTCGGATGTGGGAGCCAGAGAAAGAGATTCCCCGGTTTTGGGATCTTCGAGATACTGGAGACGCTCACCTTGCCCAACCGGATCAAAACACAGAGCCACATAGCCCCTCAAAGCCAGAAACTGCGCGGCACTCTGGTAAGTCTCCACAGCCTTGCCATTGGCTGTATGACCACAGGGAATCAGCACACCGGGCATTGGCGTCGGGCGATTTTTGGGCACAAACAGATTCGCAGTCACATAAAAATTGGGGCGGCTCTGACAGACGATTTTCTCAATCCTGAACTTCTCCCGTTCAATTATACCCGTAATCTCCGGATTCAGTGGCGTTTTCTCTTCGGGCATAGGCCCCAGCGTCTCGCGATAAGCTTTGAGCAACCGGGCGCGGAAGACTTCAAAATCCTCCAAAGTCTTGATCCCGGCCAGATCCACATCGTGCTGCCAGCCGTATTTGCTCTGGATGCGATCCAGATACTTATCGATCATAATGCCGGCATCGCGGTATTCCGGCATGCCACAAAGGACACTAACAGCGAGATGATCCAGCGTCGGTTTCTCTGAAACAGAATAGTCTTTTGAAGCCATCTTCATTCCCCGGTTTTTAGTGTCCATCTCGACCTCATTGCACTCAAACCGTGAAGAGGTATAGATCGTCGGTCGCCTGAGCACCGGCGAAAAAGACGGGCAGACCGTCACAGATCAAATCGGTCTTGCACACATCGTGGATCGTCGGGGCCCTGGGATATCCGTCGCCAAAATCTCCGTAGGGAAACGCAAGCCTGTCGGTTTCGTGCAAAAGGTCGCCATCGATGTCAAAGCGGCGCACAATATTCCCGGATCCGACGATCAAGCACTCACGGTCCCGGTCGAGATAAAGCCCCGTACAGGTCGCGGAACCAGTACAGGGGTAATTGCCCAGGAACTCCGGGGCATCAGGATACTCCACATTGAGAACTGTGACCGATGGATCCAGCAACCATTCCCTCCTGGGATCCTGGATCCTTGAAATACCAGTTGCTACATAGGCGCGCTTCCGGTACAGGATAATGCGGTTCGAAATGTTCATATACCATCTCGAAGGCTCACCTCCGTTGGCAAGCGTCCAGCCGCATGGATCGGTGAATCGTCCATCCTCATCCACAGCGTCTGGAAAAAGGCTGAGAGGGGTCTCTACCTTGCCATCTCCTCTGAATCCCGTCACGCCAACCAGGGATCCTTCATGGCTTGCCCCATGGCAGCGGGCGAGCACATCTTCGCGCACGCCGATTTCAGTCAGCTTGCCATCGTTCTCAACGCGTACAACTTTGATGACGTTTCGCTTGCTGACGGCGAGCACCGTGTCGGCAGCCACTTCAAAATCGTTGACTTCCGGGGCAAATGCGCTGCAGTCGATGGGGACGAGATCCGCCTTCGAGAAGCGCATGCTTTCGATCCCGCGATCACTGCCCACCATCAGATATCCGTTGCAGAAGGCGACTGACTGGCAATCGGGGCGGTCAGGCAAATCCGCAACCAGTTCAGGGCGTTTGATGTCACTCACATTCCAGAACGTGATGCGATTGCCGTATTTTGACGGTGCGGCCACCAAACCGTCTCCGAGATACGCCGCCGCATGCGGCCCACACCCCGGGTACCGCCAGTAGTTTCGTATGCGCATATGACCCCCATTAAAGCGCGATCGTCTCATCCAAACCTGCCACAGAAAAAGCGATCACAGTGAACGCGAAAGAAGACGCCAGCATCAACGCGGCAAGTCTCTGAAGCCCGACGCCCCGGGTGCGCCGCCACCCAGATATCCCCCACTGGACCCCAACCGGTCAGAGGTGACCCAGAAAGCGTAAAGACTGCCATTGCTAAGGCGAAACTGGAAACGCACCTCCCGGTTCGAAATCGCCGACAGATCAGTCGCTCTTCCCCAGGACACCGCCTGGCAGGTGCCATCCTCCCGAAGGGGCGTGCAGTTCTCGAAAGTGAATGGCGCGATGATTTTTCCACTTTTGTCCAGAACCTGCACCCGGAGTTCTCCGACATCCACAACGGCATTTACAAACAGGAATTTGCCGTCAAACCGCACCGGCCTTGTCGTGAGTTCCCCAGTATCACTGTCCGCTTCCATAGCGGCAAATCCATCTCGCCGCATCATCGCCAGACCCATAGACATCGTTTCCAGCCACGTCTCACCCTCTCCGTAGTTTCGCCCACTTACGTAAAAATAGAGCTGATCTCCCACAACGAGACAACAACCACCCGCCGACTGCACATTTCCCCAGTTCCAATTTGTTTTTCCATCTGAAATGCCCATCATCGCCTCGCGGCAGGGGCGATCCCAATGGAACCCATCCCGGCTGAATCCAAACAGCACCTCATTGATTTTGGGGCGATCCGCAGGCTGGTAACGCCAGATGCTGAACAGACCGAGCATAATGCTCTCATAGGCCACCGCATCCAGATTGTACAATTCGGGCTGAATATCGGGTGCCAACTCGTGGTGCCCGTCCAACCGGTCCGCACCGATCCACCAGGTAGGCTCCCCATCGCGCCAGGCCGCCCCCGCAACAAAATCGGAATGCTCCCGGTATCTGCGCGACCTTCTCAGAGGATTCTCCGGATACGAGGACCGGCCAGACCCCCTGATATGGTCCCGAATGCTGTAAACCCACACCTTTCGGAACGGATTGTAAAACATCGTACTGCGATCACCAGTTGTTCCAGTCCATGCTTTGAAGTCCCATTTCAGCCCATCCGGGGACAGGTAAACAGAAGCTCGCCACGGATCCCGGTGGAAAACGAACATCTTGTAGCGGGCATCCGCACCCTCACAGTCCGGATCGGGCCAGACCGTAGATGAATCGCGGCTACCAGACAGACAAATGATATTCGTCCCCGGCATAAAATCCAGTTCCGGGCGCTCCCAGTGCATCCCATCCTCGGAAATGGCGATGCACGTCGTATTTCCCGCCCTGTACCACATCCGAAATATCTCCTCCTCGGCATCGTAGAAAATACCATCGCTGAAAGCCATAGCAGTGGGACGACGAGAGGTAAATTCCCATCGCTTCTCGGGTTTGAGAATCGGATTTCCCGCCCAGTATTGCGGCCGGTGGAAAGTGCGCCGAAGCGTTGTGTTCTCGATCAGGAAGTCGTCGATGAATAACTGCCGTCCCAGGTCAATCGGTATCACCTCGGGAGGATTTTCCAGATAGGGCACACGCATAGGTTCGAAAGCGAGAAGATCCTCTCGCGTGCGCCTCGGCGGCCAATCTTCAGAAAGCACAATACCATTATAGAGCGAACGCATAAAGCGGTCTCCTTTTGTAGTTGCGACGCAGGGAAAACCCAACCGATCCTATTGCCAGTGGCTCAAATCTCTTCCCGTGATCTCCTGCAACGCCTCAATATCCTCCTGAAAAATTTTTCGCAGTGAGTCCCGCACCTCTTCTGAGATACCCTCAGCAATAATCTGATCTTCCGGCTGCGGTGCCTCCGGCGTGGGATAGTGCGTCACCTTATTCACCCGCTGATGCAAAATGGACGGCTGGAAATCCGAATCCACTTCCAGATACTCGAAAAGCCCACGCAAAAAGCCCGCTGGATCTGCTACGAGGTCCTCATAGAACATAATTCGCAGCCGTTCGCGCGAGGCGTATTGGAACAGACGCTTGAAATGCAGACTGTAGAGACTCGGCATCACCCACAGCCCAAACAAACCATGTCCATGAGGATCCAGCACCCGCTCGAACTCCATCCGCTGGTCCGGCTGAAACCGGCGCTTATTCATATGTACCCAGCTCAAAAACGCGCGATCAATCGGGTTGCGCACCGTTGCGGTCAACTTCACGCCGGGAAGATCCCGGACAATCCGCGCAATTGCAGGCTCGAATACCATATAGGAATTGCTCATCTCTCCCACTGCCTTCTCCCCGCACCAATCGTCGAAATAGGCCTCCTGATACCAATCCAGACCTTTGTGGTAATCAGCCACAAAAAAGTTCACATTATCCAGGTGTAATGGCACATACACATCTGGATGCTCTTGATAGACTCTCCACAACCACGACGAAGCGCACTTGGCAGCACCGACATGTATGAAATTGGGCAACATATTCTCCTCCCTGTATTTCAACTGCACACACGCACATTATAACCTGAATAATCTTATCCGAAAAGCCCGTAAAATCCAACAGCTTTAGCGTTGGGTCGCATGGCGAAGGGCTTAGAATTTACGGGGTGGCTTTAGCCTGGGGGATAGTCCTCAAGGGACTATCGGTGGCGGTGCATCAACAAGATTTATTCCGTATTTCACTTGACACAAACAGTATATAAG
>VXRD01000142.1 GCA_009838845.1 Gemmatimonadota bacterium
AACCAATAGTATATTCCCGCGCCTCATTGACACAAATCGGTTGACAGGTGTTTATCAGGCGGGTATAATCGGGTTGAATTTTGGTAAACAAGCGTGTATAGATGCGATATGTAATATCAAGGGAGAAATGGATCCGAAATCAGTATCTGGTTGCGCTGAATAAAATTCATTATATGATTTATATAACTAACTGCGCTGGAATGGATTGAGAATAATGTCTATAAGCAATTCACACAGTGTTGAGGTCGGGCAGATTTTTACTCCAATTAAGTGGGCAGAATGGCTTATCGAGCGGTGGGGTATTTTCGATGCGTGGATTGATGGGGCTTCTATTTGTGACCCGACTGCGGGACAGGGCGCTTTTGCGCTCGCGCTGTTTCGTCTCGCCAGATCGAGAGGTATTCGGGTGTCGCCAGAGCTTCTTTCGCGACTGACTTTGATCGAAATGCATGCGTCGCATTTCCATGTGTTCCAGCGCAAAGCGCGTCAGGAATTCGCGATTGATTTTCCCACAACGCAACTTCTCGCTTTAGATGTGATTACAGATCCCCCAAATAGTGAGTACGATATCTTATTTGGCAACCCGCCGTGGGCAAATTTCACGAATTTGTCCAATTCATATAAGGAAAGACTCAAGCCCTATTTTGTGGCAGAAGGTCTGGTTCCCGATAAAAAACAGGTTCTTCTCGGTTCCTCTCGTACCGATATAGCCGCACTGGTGTTGAAGGTCGTATTGGGCAAATTGCTGTGCAAGAATGGGATAGGATGTTTCTTTCTACCACTTTCTCTTTTTTCGGGCGGTGATGCCCACAAAGGGTTCAGGGACTATGTTGCCAATGGTCGGAGATTTGAGGTAGATGAAGTCTGTGAATTTACGGCGACAGAGGTGTTTGAAGGGGTAGGTACATCTTATTGCTGCGCCAGGTTTCGCATGGATGTGCCGCACAGATTCCCCGTCAGATATTTCAGAGAGCGAGGAGGGGGGTGGATCGAACACCGTGCGGTTCCTCTCAAGGCATCTGACGATCAATGGCGCGTTCTTCAACGTGGAGATACTGCTGATCTCGATAGCGCCATCAAAGTCAAACTGTCGCCTGACCAGAAACCGCGCCAGGGCGTGAATACTTGTGGTGCAAATGCGATTTTTATGTTCGAGGACAAGCCAAAGCATTTGCCTGGGGAATTTCTCTTTCCGCTTGCGACAAAGGAGATCTGGAAGAATGTGGACCTGGTCCCGCATAAATGGATTTTGCTTCCATACAATAGAAATACAGGACGACCTCTTTCGTGGGCCAGTATTGAGCAATATGCCGAACTGAGACAATATCTCATTAAGGTTAGAGACAAACTTGAAGATCGGAGAGGTACCTTGATCCGATCTGCCATTGCCAAAGGCGTCTGGTGGTCGTTGCTCGGCGTTGGTCCGTATTCTTTTGCGCCCTATAAGGTTATCTGGGAGGCTTATGGTAAGAGCGACTTCCATCCCATCATCTTAAACAGTGTGGAAGGAGAGGTGTGGCAGGCGAATCAAGCGATGCAGGCGTTTATCCCTTGTTGGGATGAGGCTGATGCCAGGCGAATTTGTTCTGCGCTTCAACATCCGGGTATTCCCGCTTTGTTGAGACAACTCAATGGAGAGGGAAAATGCAACTGGGCGCAGCCGGGGAAGATCGGGAAGATTCTCTCATTGTGATGTTCGTTATTTAATACAGAGGAGATTTTTATGAAGAAAATAATCTGGGTCGCGTTGCTGGTAGTGTTTGGTACTTTTGGATGGGGGCACGCGCAATTGTCCGATGCGCCCAATAAAGTGCGTCCCTTGATGGTTGGCGATGAAGTTCCCGCGCTGACGCTCGCCGATGCGAATGGACGGGATTTTGACCTGGGTGCGCACAAAAAACCGACGATTCTGATTTTTTATCGGGGATACTGGTGACCGCATTGCCGACGGCAGTTGGGACAACTGCAAGAACTGAAGTCACAGTTGGATAGTTTGGGTTTTGAAATTATTGCTATTGCGCCCGATCCGCCTGAAAAATTGGCTGAGGTGCGTGATCGCGTGGGTCTCGATTTTGCGTTATTATCTGATGTGGAATTTGAGGCAGCAAAGGCTTATGGCGTTGCGTTTATGAATAACAGAAAACGCTCTTTGCCCGTACCATCGCTCTTTGTGATTGCACCCAATCGCAAGATCCAATTTCAATATATTAATCCCAATTATCGCGAGCGCATCGACAGCGATGTTCTCGTGACGATGGCAAGGGCAGTGGCGCGTGATTTTGAGATTGGGCGGTAAAAGAGCAGAGGCTATAGCGATAGACGACATTCTCCGCGCTATGAAGATTGGATTTGAAACTCGACCATGCGCATTAGAAGAACGGGAAAATTTGTCATCTCCTTTCGAGGATCCCTTGCTCCCCTGGGCAACCGCGGTTTTCGCTACCTGATCCTGAGCAATATGCTCTGGTGGCAGGCCATGTGGATGGAAATGATTGTCGTGGGATGGCTCGTTTTTGAGATTACCCACTCTGCGTTTGACGTTGCGCTGATTGGCTTTTACCGATCTATTCCCCTGTTGCTCATCGGTTTTATCGCCGGGCCATTGATCAATAGCGTTGGGCGCGTTCGCATCGTGATTTTCTCGCAGTGGCTCAGCGTACTGGTTCTCGCAGCCATTATCCTGCTGCTCTGGACCAACCAACTGGCAGTCTGGCATCTCGCGATTGGCGCGGTGTTATTTGGCACCTCGTGGTCTCTTAACTGGACTGCCCGTCGCGCCCTGGTACCCGATCTGGTAAGCAAGCAGCGCACGGTTGAAGCGATGATGCTCGAAAGTTTTACCCAAAATATCGCTCGCATGATTGGGCCTTTTTTGAGCGGATATATTTACGCTTTATTTGGCGTATTGGACTGTTATATCACTATTTTTTTCATCTCCCTTATCTCATTTCTGATCATGCTGGGCGTCAAAGTGCCGCGTCACCCCGCGATTCTCAAAACCTCTCCGTGGACGCTGATGCGCGAAGGCTTGCAATACATACGTACCAGCCAGCCGATTATGGGTACGCTGCTCATTACTGTGATCATGAATTTTCTGGCGTTTCCCTACCAGACCATCCTGCCCATTTTTACACACGATATTCTTCACAAGGGGCCACTTGAATACGGTGTGCTGGGCGCGTGCAATGGTATTGGGGCGTTTTTTGGCCTTTACGCGGTCAGTGTGTTGCGCTCGCGCCTCAGTCGCGGCTGGATATTTTCCGCTGGATCGCTTTTCCAGTCCCTCGCGCTGTTTGTCTTTGCCTTTAGCACGTCCTGGGTTGGTGCGCTTACCCTGTTCGGCACGCAGGTTGCTTTTCCACTCGCCATCTTTCTCCTCATACTTGCTGGCATTGGGCATGCATTTTTCAGTGTGATGCAAAGCTCAATTATGCTTATCGCTGCTCGCGATGATATGAGAGATCGCGCAATGGGTACACTCGTCCTCGCTATTGGCGCAGGACCGCTTGGTAGCCTGCAAATTGGCAAACTCACCGAAGTCTATGGCGCGCCTATCGCCCTCGGTTTGCACACCAGTGTCGCCCTGGTTGCAACCGCCGTGGTCACAGCTCTTTTGCCCGGGTTCCGAGCGCGTTTGGATGAGATAAAATAAAAATGTCAATACGGATTCTTTTGATCACAATCCAAATTCTGATAGGAGTATCGGCTATGCAAGCCACTGAACGCCCGGTTTACCAGGTGAGCTTAACCGAGAAGGAAGTCGCGCGTTTGAAACGGCGCGTGCGAACAGTGATGGCGTTTTCTGAAGCGGAGATGGTGGCGTTGATCCCCGATAAGACGGGGTTTCGATTTGTGGGATGTCCCGATTGTGATGCGGGTGCTCAGGAGGGGCAGTTGCGGTGGTCAATCAGAGATCCACATCGCGTGCAGTGCCGCTATTGCGAGATGGTGTTTCCCAATGAGGCGTATCCCGATGATGAGATGCTGACAGTTGTCAACCCGACGGGTGAGAGGATGACATATCCATTTTGGGAAGATGAGACGGGCTTTCGGTATCATTTCCGGGCAAAAGCGTGGCGAGAAGCGCGTGTGTATTTTGCGGCGATTGCGGAAGATTTGGGAGAATTGTACCAGGCAACAGGAGATGCGACGTATGCACGACGCGCGACATTGATTCTGGATGCATTCGCGCGGTATTACCCGGGCTTTCTGGTGAGTTATGATCGGCCACACGAACAAAAGGGGTTTGTGTTTGAACCGCCCTATCCAAATAATGGGGGAAAGTGGGGGCGGTGGCGGCACGATGAAATGCCGACCAATCTGGTTAGGGCCTATGATGCGATTTATACGAGTGGTGAACTGGAGCGGTTGTCCGATGCGGTTGGGATAGATGTGAAAAAGCGGATTGAGGACGATTTCTTTCGCGGAGCCATTCGGCAGGATAGATATCACGGGATTCTCTATACCAATGCGAGTCCCCATATCTATCTCGGGTATGCGGTGATTGGTCGCGTTTTGGGCGATCCCGAACTGGTACATGAAGCGGTTCGTCGCAGTATCGGGCTGTTTGAGAGCCAGTTTTATGCAGATGGCTTCTGGCATGAAGGCAGTTTGGGGTATCAACGGATGACAATGGCGGGTATGCAAGTGGTATTTGATGCGCTGAAAGGGTATTCCGACCCATTGGGTTATGTGTCGGATGATGGCGTGCGATATGACAATCTCGATTTGGAGCGCGATATTGCCATTGTGAGAAAGGCAAATCATCTTCTGGATATTTGCAGATATCCAGATGGGCGGTGGATTCCCATGCACGATGCCTGGGCATATCGGGATAGTCGGCGGGTTGATCCCAATGTCAAACCGCTTGAACAATCGCATTCGACACTGCTGCCGGGTGTTGGGCATGCCTGGTTGGGGAGGGGAAATGGCGAACATCAGGTGCAGGTGCACCTGCATTTTTCGGGGGCTTATGGACATGCCCATGCAGACAATTTGAATCTGATGCTTTTTGCCAGGGGACAGGAACTGCTCTCCGATGTGGGCTATACCCATACCCAATACCGAAGTTGGACGGTCAGCACCTTGTGCCACAATACTGTGTTGATCGATGAAGTGGAACAAGAACGCTCCAATCGAAAGGGTATTATAGATGGTTCTCTGCTGGCGTTTGAAGCCGCATATCCCTCTGTGCAATGGGTGGAAGCGAGTGGGGAAGGTGTGTATCCCGGACTGGCGGAAGAATATCGGCGATTGGTCATGCTCGTAAATGTGGGGGGAGAGGATCACTATGTGGTTGACCTGTTTCGCGTGCGGGGCGGCGATCAGCGCGATTGGGTGATGCACGGAAGTGCGGATGGCGATATGCGGACAGAGGTCAATGTGCCTTTGCAGAATTATGGTGAAAATCTTTTGCCGGGTGTGAAGGTGCGATTTCCAGAACACGAACGCGACCGGGGGGATGCAGAGGGACGGAATGTCGCGCTTGCATTTTTTCAGAATGTGTTACATAGCGATTATGTACAGGATGCGCGTGTCACCTTTCAGGGGAATGATGCTGTTGCCGTGCGTATTCATCTTGTGGGACTGAAGGACAGCAAACTTTTTGTGGGGGACGCGCCCTCTGTGCGGCGTGCAGACGAAGATGAAACACTGATTGATCGCTTTCGCATGCCTATGTTGATGGTTCGACAAAAAGGTAGAGTGCCGAGTCGATTCATGGCTGTTCACGAGCCGTTTCGGGATAAGGCGTTTATCGATTCTGTTGAGGCGGAGGATGTTGGCGAGCGCGGCGTGTACCTGAAAGTGCGCCATCGGGGCGGTACGGATCACATTGTCTTACAACCCGGGATAGATGTCTTTCACAGGGGCGATCTCATTTTTCAGGGCAAAGTCGGTTTTGTGCGCGAACAGGATGGGGAGGCGCGAGTTATGGGGTTATGGGGTGGGGAGAAGGTGCAATGGCAAACCACTCGGTTAACAGGTGGCGGTATCTATACGGGGCAGGTTACAGATGTATTGCGAATAGAGGATGGTGCGCCGTATCATGCATTGGTCGTGAATGGTACGCCTGAAATGGGTGACATAGATGGCGCTGTTGCTGTGGTGACATTTGGCGATAGGACAACGCGCGGGTTGCGCGTTCAACGCGTGGTGGGTGAGCACGTCATTCTCGAAGACGATCCCGGTTTTCGCGTCACAAATACAGGGGCGGTGCATTGCTTTTTTCCGCTTCGAGAGATTGAGGGCACAGTGCAGTTGCAGATTCGGACATCGGCGTTTGTGACCATTCGAGATGGGGGTGTAGAACAACGCTCGATTGGTCCCGGGGATCTTGAGGTGAAATAATAAAGGAGTTTTCAATGGCATTAAAAGTTGCGTTTTTGGGGTGTTGGCACAGTCATACGAGTATGCATTTGCGCGAAGCTGCGCGATCACCCGATGAGGTTGAGTTCATTGGCATGTACGATCCCGATCCCGAAGTGATTGCGATCAGGCGGGAAAAGAGTGCGGAAGAGGGGCTGGATATTCCCGTTTTTGATTCGGTTGACGCGGTGTTAAACAGTGAGGTCGATGCCGTTATTGTAGAAGGGCATGTCTATCAGAATTTAGATTATGCCGAACAAGCACTCACCGCGGGCAGGCATGTCTTACTGGAAAAGCCCGCGGGAGTCAATCTAGACCAGTTTAAGCGCATCCAGAAATTGGCATCGGACAAACAATTGGTCCTCAATTTGGCCTATATGTGGCGTTATAATCCAGCTGTCCACGAGATTATTCGATTGGCAAAGCTGGATGTGTTGGGTGATATTTACGCTTACCGCGGGCATATCCCAAAGCCCTACAGTTGGCGCACAGAGTTAGAAGAGGAGAACGGCATTTATCACGGGGGGATTTATTTTGAAATGGCGGGTCATCTCGTAGATATTATGGTGGCTTTGATGGGACGCCCGACAGATGTACATCCGATCCTCCGAAAACATTATGGCAAACGAACTGTCGTTGACAACGCGGTTGTGGTACACGATTTTGAACGCGGTCTCGGCACGATTGACATGGCCGCCATGCAGGTGGGTATGGCACGGCGGATTGAGGTGCACGGGACGTCGGGAACAGCGCTTCACGCGCCCATTGGCTCCAATAATCTGAGTTTGTGCTTGGAAGAGGAAACCGAAGGATATCAGAGCGGCTGGCAGGAATTGGAGATTGAACCTCCTGATAGTTTTCCAACGCTGTTGAGGGAGTTGAGGGCGTGTATGAATGGCGAGAAAGAACCGGATTATTCTCAGGCACACGATTTGACCGTGCAAGAAGTGTTGTTGGCCGGATGCCAGGTGACAGATGGAAATGCCCTTTCTTCTGATCCACCTGAATAAAGAACACATAGGGAGGAAAAAATGGCAGACTATTCACATATTAAAAAGCCCGATTTGGGCTATTGCTATGAGTTTGCTACAGATGAACTCGATGCAATGTCCGAGTGCCTGGAGGCGCACGGATTTGCGATTATTAAAGATGTGTTGCCGGATGAGATTGTCGAGAAGCTCAAACAGGCTGTGTATGACGGTACCGATCCAGACGGGACGTTAGAGGGCGGCCAGAGTTGTACGCGACATGCGTGGATCGAATCTGGACCAGGTGCATGGGAGCTTTTGGAATACGAGCCATTTATGGATATTCATCGGCATTTGATAGGCACAGATGATATGACCGTCCATCGCTCTGCAGCGATCATTCGCATGTCGGGGTCTCAGCCCGTGGGGTGGCATACGGATTGGTGTGGTTTTTCCAATAAAGTTTTGAACTCGGGCGATGTGTTGAATCGCGGACTCTGGCCGTCGGGCAAGTGGTTTTATCTGACAGGGTCACGCCCGATTCACGGCGGCCTGTGTGTGATCGAAGATTCTCATATGGAAGGCTGGGAAGGTCCCGAAGGATTTAAGTTGACGTCAGATCGGCGCTCGTTTTATCCCGAAGGCGAGGAAGAACACCGCTACGCGGGATTTGATATTCCGGGGTTAGTTCCCCTGTTCACAAATGGGGGAGATATGATTGTGTTTGCCCACCGCACGTACCACGGGGCATTTCCAAATCGGTTGGATGAGACGCGCCTTTCGTGCGCGATTGGGTTTAGAGATCGCAATCACAGAATCGATATTCCGTGGGAGATACCGGAATCAGGCAAGTGGTTTTTGAAAAATATACCGGACCATTTGAAGCGATATACTAATGGGTACACGAGTATTGATATCGGTTGGCGGGGGGCGCAATGAGCGCATTTACACTCTGGGCTGGTGGAGATGCACATGTGGGAACAGATTTGCGGCGGGGGCGAAAGAGTTTGGAAACAGCCATTTTGCAAGCAGAGCGGGATTTTGAATGGGATGTGATGCTCGATATTGGCGATCTATCCGGCGCGCAGGAACCGCCCGACGATGAAGAAGGCGAGGAGGTGGTTCGGCAATACAGTGTATCGACCAAACATCCGCGATCACATTTTTACAATATCGTGGGCAATCACGATGCGAGTGGTCCCGATGAAGAGACCCAGTGGTGGTTTCAAAAGTGGGTGGACCCAATGGGTGTGAACTCCGAATATTCGGGTGTTTATGCCAACCAGCGACCGTATCCCGTAACCGGGCAGTGGGATCGGTATTCTTTTGAGGTGGGCAATATCCTGTTTTTGTGTATGGGTGATCGCAATGATGGCGGGCCACCTGTGGGACGGGGAAATAGGGGTGGTTATCCCGCAGGCGCGGTCACACAGGGGACATTTGAATGGTGGCGCGATATGGTGCTTTCCCATCGGGATAAAATTATCATTTCCGCACATCACCACATGTTAAAAGAGACGACGGTTGCTTCGCTCGATTGGGTGGGGGTAGATGAAGGCTATCACGGTCGTTTTGACGATGGCGCGCCTATTGGGGCTTCGTATCTCTACTGGGTGGGGGGCAAACCAGATAGCGGACAATTTGAAGGTTTTCTGGCAGATAATCCCGGTGTTTGTGATATCTGGCTGGGCGGGCACACGCATACAAATCCCGAGGATACGACCGGCGGGCGTTCGCATGTGGAACAGAAGTGGGGCGCGACATTTATTAACGTCGCTGCGATTTCAAAATTTCACGGGCAAAAGAATGTGCCGATGAGTCGCGTTTTGACTTTTGCCGAGGGATGCGATTGGGTAGATGTGAAATGCTATTTGCATTCCGATCATTTCGCCCCTCAGGGATGGTACGAACCTGCGCGGCGGACCGTGCCTCTGAAGATACCCTTTTCTTTTTAGGTACTCGACCATGCCCGATCCTCTGCTCATCCTGACAGCCACGGCTTATGAGCAACAGCGTTTGCGCGATAGCCTTCAACAGGCGACAATACAGCGTATAGGACATCGCGCTTGGGTTCGCGGTATGATTGGCATCAGCCCCGTAGTCCTTGTTGAAACGGGTATTGGGGCGGTCAATACGGCGCAGGCTCTGACTGTTGCACTGCAGGAGATTGATCCCGAACTCGTTCTGCAAATCGGCATAGGCGGTGCTTATCTCGGCAGTGGCCTGGATAAGGGCGATCTCGCACTTGCGACCGAGGAAAATTATGGCGATTTAGGCGTCATCACACCTGCTGGCTGGTCTCCTGCTGATGAGATCGGTATTCCCGTCCTGTCAACAGATCGCGATTATTACAATACGTATTCTCTCGATCCCGCGCTTGTCGCCAGGGCGCAGCACATACTCGAACAATCGGGCGAATGTGTTGTGCAAGGTCCTTTTGTCACAGTGCAACAGTGTACAGGGCGCGAGGATATTGGGAATGAACTGGCAGCGCGTTTTAATGCGATATGCGAAAACATGGAAGGTGCAGCCGCGGCGCATGTCTGCACGCTTTATGCGGTTCCATTTCTCGAATTACGCGCTATTAGCAACCGTGTGGAAGACCGCAACAAAGATACCTGGGATATTCCCCAATCTGTCCAGCGTGCGCAAATAGCAGCGCGAAAATTCGTTGAGGCTCTATGACGCGAGGTTCATCATGTCCCGTATTTCTCTTGGTTATTCCCCGTGTCCCAATGACACGTATATTTTCTACGGTTTGGTTCACGGAAAAATTGACGGCGCGCCGAGATGTCGCGAGATTCTCGAAGATATTGAGACTCTGAATCGCATGGCTATGGCTGGTAAATTGGATATGACCAAAATATCATTCCACGCGCTTGCATTTATGCGCGATCGCTATTGTCTGTTGCATTCGGGAGGGGCATTGGGGCGCGGATGTGGCCCGCTCGTTATTGCGTCTGATGCCCTTGATCCACGCGATCTGTTGGGCAAACGCATTGCCATTCCCGGCGAACTCACCACGGCCGCGCTCTTGCTGCGTCTCTTTAATCCTGCACTTGACAATCTCGTCGCAATGCCTTTTGACGAGATTATGGAGGCCACGCAAAAAGGCGATGTTGATGCCGGCGTGATTATCCACGAATCGCGATTTACCTATCCCGATTATGGTCTGTACAAAGTCATTGACCTGGGCGAATGGTGGGAGGCATCTACGGGACATCCCATTCCGCTCGGCGGTATTCTTGTCCGACGTGATCTCGGCGAAGGAAAAATTCAGCAGATTGATGTATCTCTTTGCGCCAGTGTAAAATATGCACATGAAAACCCCGATGCAGTTAAAAATTACATCCGCCAGCACGCACAGGAGATGGACGAAGCCGTTATGCAGCAGCACATCGATCTGTACGTCAATGAATACACGTTGGATTACGGCGCAGATGGAAAAGCAGCGCTGGTCGATCTTTTTGCGCGGGCAGAAGAAGCGGGCATTGTACCGCGATCCGATCAGCCGTTATTTATTGACTGAAAGAGGAAATATCTATGAGTGGATTAGAAAAGAGCCTGTGGGTAAGCCAGCGAATTATGGGTGTGGTTTTTCTGGTGGCTGGTCTGACTAAGATATGGGATCCCGTACTCTTTTTTTGGGAGGCTGTGGTGCCTGCCCAGATTTTTGTCGGACGCGAGACAGTGGAAATGGTCGCCAAATTGGCTCTGTTGCTCGGTCCGTTAGAATGCCTGGTGGGTCTCGCGCTTCTGGTCGATTGGAAGCCGCGTCTCGTTTTGCCTATAGGTGTGGTGATGATGGTTTTTTTTCTTGCGATTACCGCTCATGCATGGCATCGGGGAATGGGGGAGAGTTGCGGGTGTTTTGGTACTCTGGTCGATCGCTCGCCAACTGAGGCAATGGTGGAAAATTTTCTTATGCTGGGGTTGCTGGTCTTTTCCTGGTGGGGGTTGCGGCGAAGGTCCGTTGCGCTGTGGGCATGGGGGAGAGGGGTAGTCCTGGTCGGCGGATTGGTTGCTCTAACGGTGCTGGGGTTCAGGTATGTGCCCGAGCGTGATCGGTTAGCTGATTCAGACCTGCAGGTGGGTGATTATCTGAAAGGTTTATCCCTGTTAGATACAGATATCGATTTAACGCGTGGAGCCTATCTGATCGAGTTGTTTAGTCCAAGTTGTCACTATTGCCAGGCTGCCGTGCCCAAGCTCAATTTCTGGGCTGCCGATCCAGAGGTGCCGAGATTAATTGCTTTAAGTCAGTATCCCAAAGATCATCCTGTGACCACACAGTTCAAAATGCAGTTTCGACCGCGTTTCACCATCGCCACAATTTCTCTCGCTGATTTCAAGCGTTTGACCTATGGGCATGGGTATCCGCGACTGGCTTATATTGTGGATGGAGTAATCGTGCGGGTGTGGGAGAGCCATGCCTTTCCCTCGCTTGCAGAGTTGAGGAAGTTGTAGAATATTTTTAAAGCGATTATATTTATCGCAGACCGCAGGAGAAGAGCAAACTATCTATTGAAAGGGATTTAATACATGTCGAAGCCAAAAATTGGGTTTATCGGTCTCGGGATCATGGGCAAGCCGATGGCCGGTCATTTGATAGATGCTGGATATGAACTCGTCGTACACAACCGCAATCGAGATGCGGTCGATGAACTTGTGGGTAAAGGGGCAGCAGAAGCGCACTCTGGTAAAGAGGTGGCAGCACAAAGCGATATTGTTATCACTATGTTGCCCGATTCGCCCGATGTTGAGAGTGTTGCTTTGGGCGAAGGGGGCATTATTGAAGGCGCGCACGAGGGGCTGATTTTTGTCGATATGAGCACGATTGCGCCCAGTGTCACCACACAGGTGGGGGAGGTGCTCGCGGAAAAAGGCGTCCAAAGCCTCGATGCCCCCGTCAGCGGCGGTGACATCGGCGCTCAAAACGCCACCCTTTCCATTATGGTTGGTGGCGCTGAAGATACGTTCAACACGGTCAAACCACTCTTTGACGTTATGGGTCAAAGTGCGATTTTATGTGGACCTCTCGGTGCGGGTCAAACTGTGAAAGCGTGCAATCAGATTCTCGTTGCCGTCACTATTGCTGGTGTATCTGAAGCGCTCACAATGGGTACTAAAGCGGGCGTTGATCCAATCAAAATCGTTCAAGTGCTCAGTGGGGGACTTGCGCGCTGCGGTGTACTAGAAAACAGGGGTGAGCGCATGGTCAACGGCGATTTTGATCCCGGCTTTCGCATTCGCCTGCACTACAAAGACCTCAATATCATCCAGAAAACGAGCAATGATTTCGGCGTGCCCTTGCCCGTTACCAGCGAGGTTTTTGAGCTTTTTAAGACCGCAATGATCAAAGGTCGCGGCGAACTCGACCACTCGGGTTTGCTCACGGTTATTGAAGAGATGTCGAATATTCAAGCGCGTACAGGGCAATAGTTCATATGT
>VXRD01000143.1 GCA_009838845.1 Gemmatimonadota bacterium
GTTCATAGGCATATATTGTGATTAAAAATATGTATTTATACATATTACACGTTTGCATTTTTGGATTGGAGCCGCTATGAGAAAAATGTATTGGACAGACCTGAGGACTTCTAAAATTCAGTGTGCAAACGCAGACGGTTCAGATGTCAAAGATCTCGTTACGACTGGATTGCGTATTCCAAATAGCATCGCCCTGGATGGAGACGAGGGTAAGATGTACTGGACGGACGCTGGAACGTCCAAAATTCAGCGTGCAAACCTGGATGGTTCAGATGTCGAAGATCTCGTTGTTACCGATGTATATCTTCCAGGTGGAATGACGGTGCATGGAAAGAGAAGAAAAATATATTGGACAGACGCGGCCTGGGGAGAGACTGTGGAGTGCAAAGTACAACGAGCGGACCTGGATGGCTCTCATGTCGAAACGCTCGTTTTCACCGAAATGAGTATTCCCAACGGTATCGTTCTGGATCTGGACATGGGTAAGATATACTGGACGGACTTAACCAAAATTCAACGAGCGAATCTGGATGGCTCTTATGTTGAAACGCTCGTTTTCACCGAATTACTGCCATTGGGGATTGCCTTAGACGTGGGGGAAGGGAAGATGTACTGGACGAACTATAAGGGTGCTGGCGTGTCTAAAATTCAACGTGCGGACCTGGATGGTTCAGATGTTGAAGATCTCGTTACCGCGGGATTGGATCGCCCGTCGGGAATTGCGCTGGATGTCGTCAAAGGGAAGATGTACTGGGGGGACTATGACAACTATGGCACGGCTAAAATTCAATGTGCGAACCTGGATGGTTCAGATGTTGAAGATCTCGTTACTACGGGATTGGATCGCCCATCGGGGATTGCACTGTGCTGCTTCTAATACCTCCACCTTTTCAAGGGTTGACTTTCGCTTTTGCATGGGCTATATTGGAACCACACAAGAAAGGAGGTGGTCGAATGAGTGAAATGACCAGTGGAGGTGGCTGTCGTTAGGTGCGCCTCTGCCAGGAGCGGGAATAGCATCTCGAATGGTAGCGCACCTGGCAATCCAAGACAGCCATCGAGCGGTTTGTTATCTGCCACATTGGCGATTTTTTGACAATCGCGAGGCAGAAACTTCCGTCAGACGATGCGCCGCACGGAGATGGGTCGGTTTTCCGACACCCGACGTGTGGCGCTTTTTTGTGGGTTTCTAACTTGACAAAATTGGATTATACTGTACCTTCAGAGGCTCAAAGATTCCAAAATTAGGAGAGGAGGTGAGAGAGTTGCGCCGTAACCATGCGGCGCGATTGAGACGATGATGACACCGAGTGCCAAAAAAGGTGATGTTGAACACACCTGGTATGTCGCCGATGCAGAAGGCAAGATACTGGGGCGATTTGCCAGTGGCGTTGCCCGAATTTTGCGCGGCAAACACAAGCCTTTTTATACCCCCCATGTTGATACGGGGGATCACGTAGTTATTATAAATGCCGAAAAAATACAGGTGAAGGGCAATAACAAAGCCCAGCAGAAGGTTTATACGAGCTATAGTGGGTATCCCAGCGGGCTTAAGAAGCAAACGCTGGAAGACGCGCTGGAAAAGCGCCCCACATTTGTACTTGAGCACGCGATTCGGGGTATGTTGCCCCACAACAAATTGGGGCGACAGATGATCAAAAAGGTCCGTATTTACGCCGGGTCAGAGCACCCACACCAGGCTCAGTCTCCTGAGCCTATTGATTTATAGAGGAGGTGATTATTTGGCAGTTGAACCACTGAGTTCTGCTACGGGGCGTCGAAAAACATCAACGGCGCATGTAAAACTTTTCCCTGGAACGGGATTGATCGTTATCAATGGGCTTTCCGCGCTCGATTATCTCAAACGGGAGACATTGGTGATGATTATCGAACAGCCCTTAGATGTGACCGAGACCCGGGGGACTTATGATATTGTTGCCAAAGCAAAGGGGGGCGGTTTGACCGGTCAGGCCGGCGCCGTGCGATTGGGTATTGCACGCAGTTTGCAAGGCGTGAATACGGGCAATCACAAACCCCTGCGCCAGGCGGGCTTGCTCACGCGCGATCCGCGCAAAGTGGAACGAAAAAAACCCGGGCAACCCGGAGCGCGCAAAAAATTCCAATTCTCCAAGCGTTAAACCAGAGTATTTTATCTGGATATCACATGTATCCTGATTGCTTCACGGGTGCCAGATGGCAATGCGGCAATATGAGGGATGCAGAGGACAAACCCAAAGTGCAGGAGGTGACATGGCTGTTGTTTCAATGAGGCAACTGCTCGAATCTGGCGTTCACTTCGGGCATCAAACCCGGCGGTGGAATCCAAAGATGCAGAAATACATTTTTACAGAACGCAATGGTATTTACATTGTCGATTTGCAAAAGACGCAGATGCAAATCGAAACGGCATATCAGGCTGTGCGCAAGGCTGCCGAAACAGGCCAGCCGATTCTTTTTGTCGGTACGAAGAAACAGGCCAAAGACATCATTTCAGATGCCGCTGAACGCTGCGACATGTTTTTTGTCAACAACCGCTGGTTGGGGGGCATGCTGACGAATTTTCAAACTATTCGGCAGAGCATTCGCCGCCTGGACACGCTGGATAAAATGGCCAGCGATGGCACATATCAGCAGTTGACCAAAAAGGAAGTGTTGCGTTTGGAACGCGAGCGCGATAAGTTGCAAAAATCCCTGGGTGGGATCCGCAGCATGGGGCGTTTGCCAGCACTCGTATTTGTAGTGGATACCAAAAAGGAAAAAATCGCAGTCGCCGAAGCGCGCCGCCTGGAAATTCCGCTTGTAGCGATTGTCGATACCAATTGCGATCCGGATGAGGTTGACCATCCCATTCCGGGTAATGATGATGCAATGCGGTCCATTGCGCTGGTTACAAATTTGATGGCCGAGGCTGTAATTGAGGGGACAACTGTTCGACAGGATGAAGAAGAAGATGCCCCTGTGCCTGATGCAGGCCCTGAGATTACAGAAATTGATCCCAGCAATAATTAAATCAAAAGAGGACGGAGATTGAAATGGCTATTTCTGCAAAAATGGTTCAGGAGTTGCGTGCCAGAACCAATGTGGGCATGATGGATTGTAAACGAGCGCTTGAAGAGGCCGATGGCGTCATGGATAAGGCTGTTGAGTTGTTGCGTAAACGGGGCATTGCCAAAGCCGAGAGCAGGGCGGGACGTCAGGCCAAAGAGGGAGCGATTGCGTCTTATATCCATGCGGGAAGCCAATTGGGGGTTTTGCTCGAGATCAATAGCGAGACCGACTTTGTAGCGCGTACCGATGAGTTTCAGACGTTTTCAAAAGACGTGGCTATGCACATCGCCGCTGCCGCACCTCTTGTTGTGAATCGCGAGGACGTAGATGCCGAAATGCTGAAAAGAGAAAAGAATATTTATCGCGACCAGGCACTCAGCGAAGGCAAACCCGAGCACATCGTGGATCGAATTGTGGAAGGCCGCATGGAAAAATACTATCAAGAAGTGGTCTTAATGGAGCAGGCTTTTGTCAAGGATCCGGACAAAACCATTCAGGACCTGCACTCAGACCTGGCGGCCAAGTGCGGCGAAAATATCACCATTCGCCGATTCGCCCGTTTTGTCCTGGGGGAAGAGAGCTAAGCGTTTATAATGCCCAGAGGAGGTACGCCGTGATTGATGAGATTATGGCTGAAGCTCGAACGGCCATGCAAAAGTCTGTGATAGCCCTGCAAAATGAGATGGGTACAGTGCGAACGGGGCGTGCCAATGCGCATTTGCTGGATCAAATTCGGGTCGAGTATTACGGTACACAGATGCCGATTAATCAGGTCGCTACAGTGGGCGTGCCAGAACCGCGTTTGATCGCGCTTCAGCCCTGGGATAAGTCGGCGATTCCACTGATTGAAAAGGCAATTCTGGAATCGAATTTGGGATTGACACCGACCAATGACGGTACGATTATTCGGTTGCCCATTCCGCAGTTGACAGAAGACCGCAGACGAGAACTCGTGCGGGTGGTGAGGCAATATGCCGAAGAAAGCCGCATTTCGGTTCGCAATACCCGTCGCGATGCCAATGAACTCATCCGCGATGCGCAAAAAGAAGGCGAGATTCCCGAAGACGATGCCAGGCGCACAACAGATCGCGTGCAGGATTTGACCGACGAATTTGTCGCGAAAATCGATGAGGTGTTAAAAGAAAAAGAAGAAGAAATTATGGAAGTTTGATGCGGAACGAGATCTGCTGAATTGAAGAGGCCATCTCCATTGCGAGGTGGCCTTTTGGTTTTTAAGTCTGAGGAGTTCCCCGGCTCCCTTTAATATCTGATCGCATAGATCTCGACAAATTCGCCGTAGTGCCAGACGTAATACGCCGTGCGATAGTGCGATTTGGATCTGCCTGTTGTTCGGGTGGCGCGTTCGACGGCTTCGGGAGGGTTGACGATCAGGAGTTTGCTGTCGAGGCGAAAACGAAAGCCCAGATGTGTGACGAAGGGCGCGAAGATTACACTGCCTGTTCGCACGTCGATAACGGCGAATTGCTGGCATTCTTCGCCGCAAAACCACCGCACAATAGTTTGATCGCCCGCAAAATTGGGACCGATTTTGGCACCGTGAATCAAGCGGTCTTTGAATCGAAGCGCGCGCGGATGGCTCACGAGATTGACAGGACGCGGTTTGTCTTTGTAAATTTGGTATTCGGGAATCGCAAACTGTTCAAATTCGGGCATTTCAGTCACGGGGCCAGGCGCTTCGGGTAACTCGAGTTCGGGCATACAGGCGATAAAAAACAAAAACAGGATGAGGGGGATCGTCTGATATTTTTTGTATTTTGCGATTTTCATGATGTCAAATATAAGGCTTTTTCGTCAAGTCGGGCTATCATTTACCCAATTGAAAACAGGTTTAGTTTATGAGGTGATCCATGAAAGACAAATTAAATGCGGTTGTTCAAGCGCACAATTTTTCGGGTGTGGTTCTCGTCGTGCGGTCGAGAGAGCGATTATTGGCACAGGGATATGGGATGGCTGACCTGGAAAACAACGTGCCACATGCCCTGCATACCAAATTTCGCATTGGCTCCATAACCAAGACATTTACCGCAATGGCGGTGATGATATTGGCGGAGCAGGGCAAACTCCAAATAGACAATTTGCTCTCTGAGTATTTACCGGACATTCCCGATCACTGGACCGGGATCACATTACACCATCTGCTGAGCAATACGGCGGGGATCAGGCATGTGTGGGAACTGCCTGGTTTTTCCGATACCATGTCGCTGAAAGCAACCTCTGCCGAGACAATTCAAAAAGTTGTGGATCGGCCTCTCGTGGCGCCGCCGGGTACAAAATACCACTATAGCGGAACGGGATTTTTTGTCTTGTCGCGCGTGATCGAAAAAGTGTCGGGTCAATCATATCAGACTTTTTTGAAAGCGCACATATTTGACCCTATAGAGATGACCGATACGGGATGCGATCATCCCGATCCAATTTTGCCACATCGCGCACGCGGATATGCTCCTGCGGGGAATGGCGTGATCAATTCGCCGATGATCTATATGCCGATTCTGACCGGTGGGGGAAATTTGTATTCCACAGCAGAAGATCTGGCGAAGTGGGATGCCGCGCTCGGCGATGGCAAACTGATTTCACAGGCATCTTATGAGCAGATGTTTACGCCGGTGTTGAACAATTACGCCTGCGGCTGGCGCGTGGTGGACAATGGATCTGTTATGCACGGCGGTAGCGTATCGGGATTCAACACGGTTTTGTTGCGGTTTTTAGATGACGAGGTCTGTGTTATTGTATTGAGCAACGTGAATCCCGCCCCTGTAAAATCCATTGCGCAACAACTCGCGGCGGTTGTGTTTGCCTGAGCAACACTGCTGAGTATTGCGCGTTGCTTGACTCCCCACTATCCATTGGGTACATTTGCATACCATTCACGTCATGATATAGAGGAGCTTGTTATGAGCAGCACATTTGGTCGCGCATTTCGCATCACCACATGGGGGGAGTCACACGGTGGTGGCGTTGGTGTTGTTCTGGATGGATGCCCGCCCGGCCTGGAGATCAGCGAAGAAGATATACAGATTGAACTCGACCGTCGCAAACCTGGCCAGAGCAAAATTACCACACAGCGCAAAGAAGAAGACCAGATAGAAATCCACTCGGGTCTTTTTGAGGGCAAAACCCTTGGCACGCCGATATCGATGATGGTGTGGAATCAGGATGCGCGTTCCAAAGATTACGAAGAAATACGCACCAAATACCGACCTTCGCACGCCGATTACACATATCAGCAAAAATACGGCATTCGCAACTGGAAGGGGGGGGGCAGAGCCAGTGCGCGCGAGACAATCGGCCGCGTTGCCGCAGGTGCGATTGCGCGCAAATTGCTCAAACGCGATTGCAATATCGACATTATCGCTTATGTGCGTCAGGTTCACACCCTTGTTGCCAATGTCGATCCCATCGCGGTTACCCGCGAGCAGGTCGAGTCGAATATCGCCCGCGTGCCCGATTCTGAGATTGCCGAGCAAATCATTCAGCGCATTGATGCCGCCCGCAAAGATGGCGACTCTCTCGGTGGCGTGGTCGAGGCCGTTGCCCATCGCGTTCCTCCCGGCTGGGGGGAACCCGTCTTTGACAAACTCGAAGCAGACTTCGCCAAGTCTATGCTTTCATTGCCCGCCTGCAAGGGTTTCGAATCCGGCTCTGGTTTTGGCGGTATTGCGATGACTGGTTCTGCACACAACGATCCCTTTTACAACGATGGCAGCGGCATTCACACGCGCACAAATCATTCCGGCGGTATTCAGGGCGGTATCTCCAACGGCGAACCCATCGTCATTCGCTCAGCTTTCAAGCCCACTGCCACAATTTTGGCCGAGCAAGAAACCGTCGATATCCACGGCAACGCCACCACTCTCAAAGGGCGCGGTAGGCACGACCCCTGCGTCTTACCCCGCGCAGTTCCCATTGTCGAAGCGATGATGGCACTCGTACTGGCGGACCACTATTTGCGCCAGCGCGGACAAAGAGGGTGAATAATGATCGATTCTCAAATTTTCACCTGTATTAAAAATGCCAACTCCCATATCTATCGCTTTCCGTGGCGGAACTTTACGCATCTCTTAAAAGATCGCGCAGAACATCAGCCAGATAAACCCGCGTTGATCTTTTGCGATTGCGATACGGATGCTCGCACGGTTATTACCTATTCTGAATTTGAACGCCTCACCGCTGCTCTTGCAGGTCTGATGCATCGCGAATACGGTATAAGATGTGGCGATTGCGTCAGTCTTGCCTTGCCCAATTGTGCAGAAATCCCCCTGCTCACCCTTGCCCTTTTTCGCCTCGGCGCAACTTCTGTTCCTCTCGATATTGCCAAAGATGTTCCCGAGCGCAAGCGCTACAAACTGCAGAATGCCGGAGCCAGGTTGCTCGTTGTTTTGCCCGAACATGCAGAAATTCAACGCCGCGCATTACCCGATATCCAGATTGCGACAACAGAGCAGTTGTTCACCGCCGATGGATATGACGCAGTGGATATCGAGCCTGAGTGGTCTGGGGATTCAGAAGGCGAACAACACACCAGTATTGTGCTGTACACTTCGGGTACAACAGGCCATCCCAAAGGTGCGCGTATTACCCGACAAAGCCTCACATCCAATGCCGAGGGCATCATTCGCTGGCTCGGATTTGATGCACGCGAACGCCTCAACCTCGTTTTACCACTTCATCATATCAATTCCACCACGTTCTCAATCACCAGCCTCATGGTGGGGGGGAGCCTTGTGCTCAATTCGCGCTACAGCGTTTCGGCGTTCTGGCGTATCATATCGCGGGAGCGGGCGACATCTGCGAGTATTGTACCGACGATTATGGCCGACCTGCTCGCCCGCGCCGATGACTTTGAGCGCGAGGGCTATGACATATCTTCACTAAAAAAAATTATGATCGGTTCGGCACCTGTTCAACCCAATATTGCCTGCCAATTTGTCGATCGCTTTGGCGTCCGTCTCGTTCAGGGGTATGGCTCAACCGAAGTCAGTTTGCGCGTTACTGGCGTACCACCCGATTTACCCGATGACCAGTACCGCGATGTGCTGGAACAAAATGCCATTGGTGTTGAGCTTGCCAATAATAACATAAGAATTGATGGTGGGCGAAACGAAGGCGATGTCGGTGAAATCCTCGTGCGCGGTCCCGTGGTTGCCAATGGCTATCTCAACCAGCCCAAAGATACTGCCGAGGTTTTTTGCAATGGCTGGTTCCGCAGTGGCGACATGGGATATTTCCGCGACCTGTATAACCACCGTTTCTATTTTATGCACGGTCGAAAAAAAGAAATCATCATCAAAGGCGGTGTCAATATATCACCCATCGCCGTTGAAAATGCCTTGCTCGACGCATGTCCAGAACTCGACGCTGTTTATGTGATTGGTCTTCGTCATGACCGATGGGGGGAAGACGTTTGTGTAGCCGCTATTTTTAGATCTGGGATTGATCAGTCTGAAGCAGCCCAGGATATTCTCAGACGCGGACAAAGCGGCCAAATCCCGGGTCTGAGTACCTATGAAGCTCCTTCGCGCATTATCCCAATCACACCCGAAGACCGCCCGTTGACCTCTACGGGTAAAGTGCAGCGCAGTGCCCTGCAAGAGATTATCCAAAACCAGATTGACAACATCTGAACTATCTGCTGCGATTGACACAATTTATCTGGTGTATTATATAGGGGTGGTGGGGACTGGCTACTGACCACTTTCTGGTGATTGCCATGATGCGTATTTTTCTCCTTCTATTTCGTCTCTTGCGCGTACGCGGTGTCTTGTCAATCATCTCTCGACTCCCAAAATACCTGCGCCTTACCTGGCGACTTTTATGGGATTCCCGCATACCTTTATTGCCCAAAGTGTTTGTCGTTTTAACCATTTTATACGGGCTTTCTCCTTTTGATATTATCCCAGAGGCAATTCTTCCCCATATCGGATTGGGAGATGACATTGTGTTTGTTATCCTGTCTATTCGCAATTTGATCGCGGCCAGTCCTCAGAATATCGTCCAGGAACACGCCCGCAAGATTGCAGAGAAATCGTGATTTATGTCCCGAATGGATTTCAAAACTCAGATCGCTGCCGATCTTCTGACCTGGTATCGCGAGCACAAACGCGATTTGCCATGGCGGCAGACAGACGATCCCTATCGCATCTTGCTGTCTGAGTTTATGCTCCAGCAAACGCAGGTCGATACTGTTATTCCCTATTACCATCGCTTTCTCGACCGATTTCCCACGGTTTTCGACCTCGCCAATGCCTCACAGGATGATGTCCTCAAAGCCTGGGAGGGGTTGGGCTATTACGCTCGTGCCCGCAATTTGCACAAAGCCGCGCATTCTATTGCTATGGACTTTGGTGGCACCGTACCCAATACTTACGATGAACTCAAATCCCTGCCAGGATTTGGGCCTTATACCACAGCCGCAGTTTTGAGCATTGCTTATGATCGCGACCATGCCGTGCTCGATGGCAATGTTATTCGCGTTGTCACGCGCCTCTTTGATATCGGCGACGATGTCACGCAAACCCGCGTCAAAAATCAGCTGTGGGATCTCGCCCAGGCTCTGTTGCCAAAAGGTGAAGCTGGCACCTACAATCAGGCGATTATGGAACTCGGCGCAATGGTCTGCACCGCCAAAAATCCGGCGTGCGATCAGTGTCCTGTGCAAAAATACTGTGCAGCGTACAGAGTGGGCAATCCGCAGCGTCTGCCCGTCAAAGGAAAAAGGAAGCCGCGTCCTCATCACACGCTGTGCGCGGGCATTGTGTGGCACAATGACAAAGTGCTCATTACCCAACGCCCGCAAAATGGCTTGCTCGGCGGGCTTTGGGAATTTCCCGCAGGAACGCAACGGGAAGGGGAATCTCTGCAAGATACCTGTATGCGAGGGATAAGAGAAACCGCGGGTATTGATGTCGAAATCAACGATCGGTACCGCACGGTCAAACACGCTTTTACACACTTCAGTATGACCCTGCACACTTTCCAGTGTCATTATGTCAAAGGGAGAGCGCGTCCAATCGGTTGCGACAATCTCGCATGGGTTGTACGTGCCGATTTTAATGCTTATGCTTTTTCCCGCACCAGTCGCAAACTCATCGAATATCTACAACAAGATGTCCAAACCGGTCTTTTTTGATTTGAACATAATTTCAGGGAGGGGTTCATGAAACTCGAAAACAAAATTGCGCTCATCACGGGCGCGGGATCGGGCATTGGCAAAGCCATTGCGCTCGAAATGGGTAGTGCAGGCGCGCATATTGCCGTTAACGATCTCACTGCCGAAACAGCCGAGACCACCGCACACCAGATCGAAGATCTCGGGCGCGAGGCCCTCGTCATTCCCGCTGATGTGGCTGACTCGGGTCAGGTCGAGGATATGGTTCAACAGACGCTTAATCGCTTTGGACGCATCGATATTCTGGTCAATAATGCCGGTGTGTATATTCCTCAAGATGGTGGCGTCACAGCCATTACAGATGAGGCGTGGCAGCGCATTCTCGATGTGAATCTCAATGGGCCTTTTTATTGCAGTCGCGCGGTTGTCAAAGACATGATAGCGCGCAAGCAAGGTGGCAAAATTATTAATATCTCGTCTGTACAGGCCGAAGTTGCGCATTTCGACGCTTCTGCCTATCAGCCTTCTAAAGCCGCAGTGGTTATGCTCACGCGAACCCTTGCGGTGGAACTCGCTCCTTACAAAATTAATGTCAATGCCATTGGTCCGGGTGCTATTGCATCCGAAGGTATGGGCGCATCACTTGGTCCTGAAGTTATCGATGCCTACCGCAAACGCATCCCCTGGGGTGCTCGCGGATACACCCGAGATATTGGAACTGTCGCCGCCTTTCTGGCTTCGGAAGATGCACGCTATATCACGGGCCAAAACATCTATGTCGATGGCGGTTATTTGTCTGATAGCACGCCGACGGAGCTAAAATCGCAAGATCATCCCGTTCCACCAGATGACCCGGATCCAAAATAATATGATTCCCAAAAATCTCACCAATAGAACGGCCATTATCTCCGGTGCCGCGCAGGGTATTGGAAAAGCGATTGCCATACGCCTTGCTGAGGCCGGTGCAAGTGTGGCGATTGCCGATCTCAATCTGGAGAAAGCACGCGAAGCGGCTCGAGAAATCGGGGCAGATGCATTGGCTCTGTCGCTCGATGTTGCAAATGCCGAGCGTGTGCAGAATACCGTTGATGAATGTCTCAATACCTGGGGGCGTATTGATATTCTCGTCAACAACGCGGGCATTGTGGGGCGCGATGTGCCCGTCAAAGATCTCACGGAAGGGGATTGGGACCAGGTTCTCGATATCAATCTCAAGGGGACTTTTCTGTGTTCGCGCGCTGTAATCGCGCCTATGCTCAATCAAAAAAAAGGTGCTATAGTCTCGGTCGCCTCCATAGCAGGCAAAGAAGGCAATCCCAGCATGGCACCCTATTCGGTCTCTAAAGCGGGTATTATATGTTTTACCAAGGTCCTGGCAAAAGAGCATCTCGAGGACAATATTCGCGTCAACTGCATCTCGCCAGCTCTGATCGAAACCCCACTGTTGGCAGATGTGGAGCCAGAGCAACTGGATTACATGACGTCCAAAATTCCCCTCGGTCGCCTCGGTCAACCGGAAGAAGTCGCCGCTGTTGTCCACTTTCTCGCATCCGACGATGCCTCTTTTGTGACCGGGCAGTGTTATGATGTCAGCGGTGGTAGGGCGACGTATTGATAGGATTCACCCGAGTGGTCGCGCACTGAATACTTCTCTCAAATAGAGAACGACCCACCCGAGAGCCGTCACTGCTATTGCTACGGCCACAGCGATCAGACACAGCAGCCATCCCGGAGTTCGGGTATCTGGATCGTGATAGGGATTTCGTCGGGGATCGTCCCAGCGCATGGTGGTGTCCTGAGTTGTATCAGCAATTTATCGATTTAGATCCTCTGAAAATTCAGTGCCTTCTGGCACATCTGTATCGCTCTCAAAGCAGATACTAAATCCATCCGGGTCGTTCAATGAAACAACCCACATTCCGTTTCCGACAAAGGGATTCGATACCTCGATACCGCGATTCTTGATTCTGCGATAGACCGTCAGGGCATCTTCGCACATGAATACAATTGAGACGCCTTCGCCCATTTTACCTTCGGGCACCCACGAATTGCGTCCCTCCTTTCGGAATTCCTGCAACATCAGCGCAGCGTTCCCGCATTGGAGCCAGCACCAGCGAAGCCTTCCATCTGGTTCCCATTTATGGATCATTTCAAATCCGAGACCCTCGACATAGAAGCGAACAGATGCTTTGATGTTTGATACCGAAAAAAACGGGACTGCCTGTTTGACATTTGGTTTTGCCTCAGCGGTCATTATTTGCTCCTTATGTTTTCCAGAGTGTAGTTATTGGAAGATATAAAATTCTGCAATGACGGGATCAATGCCGCGCACATAGAGCAACGAGATTATTGCGAGAATAATGAAGATAGCGACACAGAGGAGAACAAATCCATGTTTCTGATACCACCATTTGGGGCGGCGAGGGATGTTGGGATCGTTCATGGTATGGACGCGCTGAAAAGGTCGAGAATGCAGGACAAGATGGCACGCAGAGCCTGGCCCCGGTGGCTGATGCGATTTTTTTTGCCAGAAGATAGCTCGGCGGAAGTGCAATTGTGGGTGGGAATGAAAAAGAGCGGATCGTACCCAAAGCCATTCTCGCCCCGGGGTGTTGTGAGGATGCGGCCCTTCCATGTAGCTTCGGTGGTCTGCACCCGGCCATCGGGTGTGGCAAGAGCCATCGCGCAGCAAAAGTGCGCGGTGCGCTGTTTCGCGGGAATGCCGCGCAGGTTTTCGACGAGTTTGGCATTATTCGTCTCATCTGTGGCATCCTCCCCGGCGTAGCGCGCGGAATACACGCCGGGTGCGCCATTTAAGGCATCAACCACAAGGCCAGAGTCATCGGCCAAAGCAGGCAAGCCCGTGTATTTTGCAATTTCACGGGCTTTTTTTATGGCATTGGCTTCAAAGGTTTCGCCGTCTTCGATTACTTCGGGCGCGTTGGGAAACGCATCGAGCGATACGACCTGAATCTCAGAGCCGAGCATGTCCTGGATTTCCCTGCGCTTGCCCTGATTGCGGGTGGCGAGTATGAGGATAGGCATGGGTGTGGCTACTATTGCGCTAAAACATCACGCTGGAGTTGCGTGATTTCGGAGATGCCCTTTTGGCCCAGGGCGATGAGGTGTTGCATCTGGTCGAATGTGAAGGGATTTCCTTCGGCTGTGCCCTGTACTTCGACAAAGTTGCCCTGACCGGTCAGGACGATATTCATATCCACTTCGGCTGTTGCATCTTCGGCATAACACAAATCGAGCATGGGCGTGTTGCCAATGATGCCCACGCTGACGGCTGCGACGGAATCGCCAAGAGGGTTTTTTGTAATACTGGCCTCATTTTTGAGCTTGTCAATCGCATCGACGACTGCAACATAAGCTCCCGAAATTGAGGCTGTGCGGGTGCCGCCATCGGCTTGTAACACATCGCAGTCGATCCAGAGGGTGCGCGAACCGAGTTTTTTGAGATCGATCACGGCGCGCAGTGCGCGTCCAATTAAGCGTTGAATTTCCTGGGTTCGGCCCTTAGTACCGCGCGTTTCGCGCTCGCTGCGCGTATGGGTTGAACGGGGCAACATGGCGTATTCCGCCGTGATCCAGCCCGTGTTTTTACCCACGAGAAAATGGGGTACGCGGTTCTCAACACTGGCTGTGCATATAACGTGTGTGTCACCCATTTTGATCAGTGCCGATCCCTCGGCGTGTTTCATAAATCCGCGCTCAATACTCACGGGACGCAATTGGTCTGGGCGGCGTCCATCTATGCGCTGGCTCATAAATGCTCCTTTGTTACTGCGAACCGATCCATCTTTCTTCGGGATTGCCCAATTCTCGGAAGTCGTATCCGTCAACGTGAATGATATGACACATTTCGAGAAAGCGAGAATAGATGCGCCCCTGAGCGAGTTCTTTTAATTCATCGGCTTTCTGATTTGTGGTCACAAATGTCAGGCGTCGATTGGCATAGCGGGCGTCAATGAGGTTGTAGAGGATTTCCATTTCCCATTCGGTATTGCGCTGCACGCCAAAGTCGTCAATGACGAGATAGGGCACATTGCTCAATACTTCAATCATGGGCATGGCCTGCCCATGCGTGTCACTGCTTTCGTCAAATGTATGTCTGAGTTCTTGAAAGCTCTTTGATAGTGAGATGAATTTGCCGGGTTTTACAAATCGAAAAATGAGTTCGTTGAGCAAGATATATGCAAAGTAAGTTTTTCCACGGCCTGGCTCGCCCCACAAATAGAAGCCTTTGATCGATTCTTTGTTGCCGTAAAGATTATCGACCAGGGTGCTGAAATAGGACTTGAGGAGTATGGCTTCTCGGTTGGGCTGACCATTGTCGTACTGCTCTTTAAAATCCTGTAAGAACTTAAAGCGAAAGGGCGCGGGAATGCCCGATTTCCGGATGTATCTGTCAACATGGAGTCTCTCCATCCGAAAGGAATAACACGGGCACCAGGTGGGCTCGCCGCTCTTTGCATCAAGGACCATAAAAGGCGACTTGCCGCCGCATTGACAGTGTTCGAGCACTTTTTGAGAAAGTTTGATTTCGCCGTGAAGCCCCGCTTTGACATGTGGGTCGTAGTAGTAACCCAGGTCATCGGGGGGGAGGTCAATGCCTGTTGTTTGTGGAGATGTGATGATTTACCTCCCGTTGCGAATGCGTGTCTTCAACGCCTGTTCGACTTCGCGCTGGGCATCTCGGCGAGCAATATCGCGCCTCTTGTCAAATTGTTTTTTGCCGCGTGCCACGCCGAGCTCAACTTTGGCTTTGCCGCGTTTGAAATAGAGTTTGAGGGGAATTAATGTATGGCCTCTTTCGTTGATATATCCTCTCAGGCGATTGATTTCATGGCGGTGGAGCAGCAATTTGCGTTTGCGCTCGGTGTCGTGGTTAAACTGGTTGCCCTGTGCATATTCGCTGATATGCGTGTTGTGCAAATAAGCTTCCCCGTCCTCAATACGCGCGTAGCCATCTTTCAAATTGGCTCGTCCTTCGCGCAGGGCTTTGACTTCTGTGCCCCGCAATTGCAGGCCAGCTTCATAAGTGCTGAGGATGTGGTAGTCGCGCCGTGCTTTTCGGTTTTGCGCGATAATTTTGATACTTTCTGACATTGGCACCTCCGCTCATATATCGGGTTGCAGGATGTGCATGAGATGTTCGAGTTTTTCTGCGCGGTTTGGGTCGTCCAGATTTAGATATGTATATCTGAGGTTGTTCATCATGCGAAAGAGTGTGAAGCAGTTGCTGGCTTTAGAAAAGAGATCGTCCGAGATTTTTTCACCAATGAGATCGGCACATTCATTTGCCGTGAGAATCTGACCGCGGTTGTGTGGGTCAATATAAATATGTTGATCTTTGTGGATGTATTTGACGATGTAATGCTTGGGTAAAGCGACGCCTGAGATAGGTAATTCAAGGCGTTGTGCAAGAATGAGATAGATGGCTGAGAGAGTGATAGGCCAGCCGCGCTTGCGATCGATTACGCGATTGAAATACGTGTCGTCGGGATCATAGTGTGTAGATGCGTGAAACCCTTGCTCGTCAAAGAGATAATGATTGAGCGTGCGAATGATGCGAATGGGATGATCGTCGGGGGCAATCCTGGGCGCGAGTTCAAAGGCCATGTATCCCAGCCGCGTTTTGTAAGCACTTTCATCGAGGTCGGGATATCCAAATCGCGCCAGCGCAAAGACGCCTTCTTCAAGGGTAATATCGCCGTGTTGGTCGCGTGTGAGATTGCGAAACCGCATGTCCAGAGACGGTTCTCTAAATTGCCTGAGTACGCGGCTGACTTCTCTGTGCGCGCGTGAGTCTTCGGCGCAGGCACTGTGGATTTCACGTGTGGCTTTTTCACCCAGATCATACAGTTTTTGGCGCAGGCGATCCGCAATGTCGGGGGAGCAGTCCGATAGAAGCGATACAATGGCGCGGATTTGTTCGGAGTGGAGTTTCATACGGGAATACCGCGTTTTTTCAACATGATCATAAGTAGAGAAATGTCAGCAGGCGAAATGCCGGGAATACGAGAGGCCTGTCCCAGTGATCGGGGTCTGATGCGGGTGAATTTTTCAATAGCTTCATTTCGCAAAGCCGCAATGTCGGCATAATCAAAGTTTTCGGGGATATATTTTTTTTCCAAATTGTAAAAGCGCTGCACCTGCTCTTCTTGTCGGTCGAGATATCCTTCGTATTTGAGTTCAATTTCGACCGATTCGCATACATCCTCAGGCAGGTTTTTAGCAGCAGATGACAATTGTGTGACTATGTCGTAAGACAATTCTGGTCGTCGCAAAAGTTCGGCGAGCGTCACCGCGCGTTTCAACGGAGAAGAATGCGACGCTTTGAGCGCTGTTTGAACATCGTCGGTTGGGGTGAGGCGCGTTGATCGCAGCCGTTCGACTTCTTCGTCGATTTGTCGTTTGCGCTTGCAAAAGCGGTTGTACGCCTCGTCGGAAAGCAGTCCAATTTTGCGTCCGAGTTCACACAGGCGCAAATCCGCGTTGTCCTGTCGCAAGAGCAGGCGATATTCGGCCAGCGAGGTAAACATGCGATAGGGTTCTTCAGTGCCTTTGGTAACGAGGTCGTCAATTAGTACGCCGATATAAGCCTGCGAGCGATCCAGGATTATGGGATCGTCGCCCCGGGCTGTTAAGGCGGCGTTGATGCCCGCCATAATTCCCTGACCAGCGGCTTCTTCGTATCCGGTGGTGCCGTTGATTTGTCCCGCAAAAAACAAACCGGCGATGGGTTTGGTTTCCAGGGTAGGATGGATTTGCGTCGGGGGGACATAGTCGTATTCGACAGCATAGGCCGGGCGCATGATCTCGGCTCCTTCGAGACCGGGAATACTGCGTACAACCTCGACCTGCACATCTTCGGGCAGGCTCATCGACAGCCCATTGAGATAGATTTCGAGGGTGTGATACCCTTCGGGCTCGAGAAAAATTTGATGCCCTTCTTTGTCGGGAAAGCGCACAATTTTGTCCTCTACCGAGGGGCAGTACCGCGGCCCCACACCCTGGATGCGTCCGCTGTACATGGCCGAACGATCCAGATTGCTGCGAATAATATCGTGCGTTTTTGGCACGGTCATTGTGAGATGACAACAGAGTTGCTCTTGCTCGATGGCGTCGGTATGGTAGGAAAAGGGCCGGGGGTCTGCATCGCCGGGTTGCTCTTCGCACGCGCCAAAGTCGATGCTGCGCGCATTGACGCGCGGTGGGGTGCCGGTTTTGAGCCGCCCGAGTTCAAAACCGAGTTGCGAGAGGCCATCGGATGCTTTGTCGGCGGCTTGCTCACCTGCGCGCCCCGCGCTGTAGGAGAAATCACCCACATGAATGAGGCCCTTGAGGAAGGTGCCCGTGGTCAGGATCACAGTTTTAGCGACAAAAACCATTTTGGCTTTGGTGACCACGCCTTCAATGCGTCTGTTTTTGACCACGAGGTCTTCGAGCAAGCCCTGTTTGACATCGAGGTGTGGCTGGTTTTCGACTACTTCTTTTACGCGAAACTGGTATGCTTTTTTGTCCGCCTGCGCCCGGGGGGCCTGTACAGCGGGTCCTCTGCGCCGATTGAGCAAGCGAAATTGCAGACCCGTGGCGTCAATATTGCGCGCCATTTCACCGCCCAGAGCGTCAATTTCGCGCACCATGTGGCCTTTTGCTATGCCGCCAATGGCCGGGTTGCAAGACATCTGCGCGATGGTGTCGAGGTTCATGGTCAGCAGCAGTGTTTCACATCCCATGCGCGCAGAGGCCAGTGCAGCTTCTGCACCTGCATGCCCACCGCCAACAACAACGACATCGTATTTTTTTTCGTAGACCGACATATTCGTTTTTACTGTTGAGCGTGTACTGGTGTGCCTATCGCCAGAAGCTGATCGCTTTTCGATTCGCTTTGAATCGTTTCAACTTCAAATCCCAGATCGGCAATCATCTGGTGCGTATTTTCCACATCCAGACCACCGGTGGTCAAATATCCTTCCATAAAGAGCGAATTGGCGGGATAAAGTGCCAGGGGCTGGAGGGACCGAAGATTTTTTTCTCGACCACCCGCCACGCGAATTTCGGTTGAGGGGTTGACAAATCGGAACAGACACAATGCGCGCAGACAATCTTGTGGGGTCAAGGAATTTTGATTTGACAGGGGTGTGCCCGCGATGGGGTGCAGGAAATTGACGGGGATGGAGTTGACGCTGAGGTCGCGCAAAGACACGGCCATATCAATTATATCATCGTGGGTTTCTCCCATGCCGATAATGCCGCCGCTGCATGTATCCAGGCCCGCTTTTTGGATGTTGTACAGGGTTTTCAGGCGGTCTTCGTAGGTATGTGTAGATACAATATGCGGCGTGTGCGCTTTGCTGGTGTTGAGGTTGTGGTTTACGCGATCGACGCCAGCGTTTTTTAAGCGCTGTGCTTTTTCGCCGGTTAGCAAGCCCAAACAACAACAAATGTCGATATCTACTTCCCGTTTGATCTGGCGCACGACATCTGTGATGGCATCAACTTCATTGTCGGTGGGTGCGCGTCCGCTCGTGACAATGCAGTATCGATACGCACCGTTTTCTTTGGCTTCGCGGGCTGCATCTATCATTTCGCGAGCTGGTCGCAGGGGATATTTATCAATCGGTGCGTTTGAGACCGCCGATTGCGAGCAATAGGCACAATCTTCGGGACACAAGCCACTTTTGGCATTCATCAGCACATGGATGTGTACTTTGCGCCCAAAATAATGATGGCGCACCTGGTATGCTGCGTGTAAAAGCGGTAGAATATCGCGGTTGGGCGTTTGAAGAACAGCGTGCATTTCAGCAGTTGACAAGCCGGTACCGAAGAGGGCCTTTTGGGCATAAAAGGTGTACATAGTATGTCCTGAGTGTCTATACTTTCTGGGTTATCGATAAAATGCCAGGCCGAGGGCTGCGGTTACAACAATGGCCAGAGCGGGATGCAGGTTGAGAAAATTTATGGCAACAAAAGCAGCGACCGCAATCAGGGCAGTGTGCCAGGAGGTAACGGATTTGGGACACATTTCCCAGACCACGACGATTAAAAGCCCGACTACTGCCGGGCGCACGGCTTTGAGCATGGCCTGTACGAGCGGCGTATCCTTGTAGTTCATGAAAAACAGACCGAGGACCATCATCATGAGCAATGAGGGGAATACCGTGCCAAAGAGCGCGACCAAAAGGCCAGGTGTGTCGGCGACCTGGTATCCTATATATGCAGCCATTTTGGTGGCAATGGGACCGGGAAGTGCATAGCCCATCGCAAGGGCGTCTGTAAATTCTTCTATGGTCATCCAGGCATTGCGATCGACGACTTCTTCTTGAATGAGTGGAATCATCGAAGGGCCGCCGCCATAAGCAAAGATGCCGACTTTGGTGAATGAAACAAACAGGCGCAATAGCTCCATCAAGACGCTCCTTGTAAGCATAACAGATTGTTAAACAGCGATGTTATGAATAAATTTGCTTCTTTTGGCGAATTGGAAATATATCCATTTCACGCTTATGAGACAAGGTAAATCACATCGGGAATCGTCGAAATTATTGGCTGATTTTGCAGTGGATTTTTTGGTCAGATTTTTTACATTTGAGAACGATTTTGTCGCGCGTTAATCTATATCTGGTGTAATTGCGCGGGCAGACGGTGTGATAGAAATGGGATAATATCTGGTTTAATCTCTGTTTATCGTTGACAATTTCGGACCTTTTTTCTATTATGCCCGCTCTTTTTCAAGGGCAAATTACTTCCATGTTGGCAATAAAAAAACTTCAAAAAATCTGTGATCAAAATCCGACATCCATTTTATTTGCACGTCTGGCAGATGGGTTGTTGCAGCGTGGAGAAGTCGCACGCGCAATTGAGGTGTGTCGCCGCGGATTGCGCTATCGCCCGTCTTATACGGCGGGCCATGTGGTGATGGGCAAGTGCTATCAGGCTGCCGGGCATTATGAAGAAGCGCGTCTGGCGTTTCAAAAAGTATTGCAATTAGATGCCGGTCATCTTGCCGCACATTGGTATATGGGCAAAATCGCTTTGCAATTGGGCCGTGGTGACCTCGCGCTCAAATATTTTGAACAGGCTCATGCACGCGATCCATTTAGTCCCGAACTTATAGAGCAGATTCGCAAACTCAAGGGCGAGGAGCTTGAAGAGGAGCAAGACAACGGTCCTGAGCATGCAGACGAGAATACCGATTCTGGAGATCAGGAAGTCGTATCTGAGAACGAAGTATTTGCTCAGGCCCTCTTAGAGGAAGATATTGAGGATGATTTAGATACGCTGGTTACGTCGCTTAAACGCGAGCCAAAATCCGGGGGGGAGGCCCCTGTTATTGCAACGAAAACGCTGGCTGAGCTGTACGCGAGCCAGGGCCTTATTCGGGAGGCCATCGCGGTTTTGGAACGGGTGATTGCACGCGAACCCGATAATGAGCATATTATTGCCCGCCTGGATGAGTTGCGGAATTTATCAGAGGAATCGGAGCATGAATCAGGAGTATGATGGAATTGCGGAAGCCTATAGGGATTCCAAGCAACTTTCATTTCGAAAATATATTGAAGAATATACTTTTTTTGAGATATTGGGAGATATCCGAGGAGCAACGGTCTTAGACCTGGCTTGCGGTGAGGGGTTTTACACACGCAAGATTGTGCAAGCCGGAGCGGCAGAAGTCACAGGCGTCGATCTTTCCGCAGAAATGATCAACCTGGCAGAAGAAGAAGAACGCATCCGTCCTTTGGGATGCAAGTACCTGAATCGAGATGTGGCACGGCTCGATATGGCTGAATCTGTCGATGTCGTGGTGGCGATGTATCTTTTAAATTATGCCAGGACAAAAGAGGAACTTCTCAATTTTGTCCAAGTGGCGTATAATAGACTGCGACTGGGGGGGCGGTTTGTCGGATTTAATGACAATGTCCAGCATGTTCCCAGAGGAACTATTTCCTTCGCCCAATACGGATTTGACAAAGTGTGTACCCCTGCTCCTGAAGAGGGCGATGTCATTTTGTATCAAATGATCAATGAAGATGGCACGCAGTTTGAGTTTAAGAATTATTTTCTCAAACCAGAAACGTATCAATGGGCTTTTCAGAAAGCTGGTTTTTCCGATTTTCAATGGGTCGGTCCCTTTATACACCCGTCTCAGCAGCACAATCCATTTTGGGATGCTTTTATGTCGCGTCCCCCACTTATTGGCTTTAGCGCGTCAAAGCAAGGATAATTTTATGGTTTCTACTTCTGACTTTCGCAATGGTATGGTTATTCGCCTGGATGGACAGCTTTTTTTTATGACTGAGTTTGAGCATTTTAAACCCGGCAAAGGTGCTGCGGTCGTGCGCACCAAGCTCAAGAGTGTGAAGTCGGGCGCTGTGATTGACCGCACATTCCGGTCGGGCGACAAAGTAGATGATGTTCGTCTGGAAAAACGCAAGAGCCAATACTTATATAAACAAGACACATTTTACATTTTTATGGATACCCGCACCTACGACCAATACGAAGTGCCTACGGAGATTGTGGGCGATGCACAAAAGCTGTTGCAGGAAAATGAGATTGTCGATGTACTGATTGCCGAGGGAAATGCCATGGGTGTGGAACTGCCCATTTTTGTAGAATTAAAAGTCGATCAAACCGATCCCGGTTTGCGCGGCGATACAGCCACTGGCGGGACAAAGCCCGCGCGTGTGGTAACCGGGGCAACAGTACAGGTTCCGCTATTTGTCGAGATTGGCGATGTGTTGAAGATTGATACGCGCACCCAATCTTATGTCGAACGGGTTTAGGAGATCATTGTGAAAATTTCCAAGCAGGTAATAGCGAGTGCAAAAGAACTCATCGATCTGATTGGCGCCGATGATGTGCAGGAAGTTGAGGTTGAACGCAAGCTCTTTGGACGCGGGCGCATTCGCATTGTGCGCGCCAGCCAGCAAGCCCCTATTGTGCAAACACTATCTGCGCCACCGGCGTCAGCATCTGCACCTGTCGATGCACCTGAGACCCAGGTTGAAGATGCTGTAAGTGAAGACGATGGCCGCTATCACACTTTGCGCTCGCCTATGGTGGGTATGTTTTACCAATCGCCAAACCCCGAAGCACCGCCTTATGCAACAGAAGGCGATGAGGTGGCGAGAGGGCAGACCCTGTGTATTATTGAAGCCATGAAAATTATGAATGAAATCGAGTGTGATGTGAATGGTCGGGTGGTGCGCGTACTGGTTGAAAATGCCGCGCCCGTCGAATACAATACCCCCTTGTTTTTAATTGATCCACAAAAGTAGCCCCTCGGGGATGCCCATTCGCTTGTTGTCGTTTGCCCTCCCCCTTGCGAATGAGCAGGCCCTATTGACCTTTCCTTTTTTGAGATCATACCCTTGTTTGAGAAAGTTCTCATTGCCGACCGCGGCGAGATTGCGCTGCGTATTATCCGAGCCTGTAAAGAGTTGGGGCTGCAAACTGTAGCCGTTTACTCTGAAGCGGACAGCAATTCACTGCACGTTGGTATGGCCGACGAAGATGTTTGTATTGGCCCACCCTCTGGCGAGCAAAGTTATCGAAATATTCCGCGCATTTTAAGTGCTGCCGAAGTGACCAATGCCGATGCGATTCATCCGGGATATGGTCCGCTGGCCGAGAATGCCGAGTTTGCCGAAATTTGCGGCACTTGCGGCATTGTTTTTATTGGTCCATCTGCCGAAGCGATACGCAAAATGGGCGATAAGGCCATCGCACGAGAGACCATGCAAGGGGCCGGTGTGCCCGTTGCGCCGGGTACGGGGGTTTTGGAGAGCCATGAGGCGGCCCAACAAGCTGCGCGTAGCATTGGATACCCCGTGCGCCTCAAGGCGGTAGCAGGCGGAGGTGGACGGGGAATGCGCACTGTTTTTTCAGAGCGCGAATTGGAACGCGCGTGGCAAATGGCACAGGCCGAGGCACAGGCGGCGTTTACATCTGGTGCGCTTTATTTAGAAAAAGAGATTGTGCAGCCCCGGCATGTGGAGATTCAAGTGTTGGGAGATTTGACAGGGCGTATTGTGCATTTGGGGGAACGGGAGTGTTCGGTCCAGCGTCGGCATCAAAAGCTCATTGAAGAGTCGCCTTCACCCGTAGTTGATGACGCCATGCGCCAGCGCATGGGAGAGGCTGCTATTAAAGGTGCGCTCGCTGTTGGATATGCCAGTGCTGGTACAGTTGAATTTTTGCTCGACGCTTCCGGTGACTTTTATTTTTTAGAAATGAACACGCGCATTCAGGTCGAGCACCCGGTTACAGAGATGGTGGCAAGACTCGATCTGGTCAAATGGCAGATTCTCATCGCAGCCGGTACATCCCTTCCACAATCTCAAGACCTATTTGATTTCAAAGGGCATGCTATTGAGTGTCGGATCAATGCCGAAGATCCCGAGCACAATTTCAGGCCCTCGCCCGGCACAATTACGTCCCTTCACATGCCGGGTGGTCCGGGCATTCGCATTGATTCACACATATATACGGGATATACGGTTCCCACGCAGTACGATTCCCTTTTGGCCAAGCTCATCGGATATGGCGACACGCGCGACGAGGCAATTGCACGGGCAGTGCGCGCGCTTGAAGAGTTTGTGATCGAAGGTGTGCCAACGACCATTCCCTTTCACCTCCATGCCCTGCAACACGAGGATTTTAGAACGGGACGAGCAACAACAGAATTTGTGAACAAGTTGGGCTATGGCGGGTGAAGTTCATTTCTCACCCATAGGTAAAGGTACAAAGGAGCAGAAAATGTCGGATATTCCAGAGGATTTACTTTTTAATAGCGATCACGACTGGGTTCGGATTGAGGGTGATACCGGTACATGCGGGATTACGGATTACGCACAGGGAGAACTGGGCGATATTGTGTTTTTAGAATTGCCAGAGATTGGCGATTTTGTCGCTCAGGGGGAATCCTATGGCATAATTGAGGCGGTCAAGACGGTGTCCGATCTCATTGCACCGGTTTCGGGTGAGGTGGTTGATGTCAATATCCAGTTGACAGATGATGCTGCTCTGGTCAACGACGAGCCTTACGGAGAGGGATGGATGATTCAAGTGCGCCTTTCAGATCCTTCAGAGACAGAGTTTTTAATGGACGCACATGCCTATGCGGGTCTGGTTGATGAATAGATAGAGTGAATAAGGCTTGACACCTTGTAGTCAATGCGATATATCATGAGGATTTATATTAGAGAGTAGATGGGTGGAGGCTAATCGCTATTTTTGAGGTGCTTTATCATGCCCGTGACAATGCCCACGGTACTCAATCAGTCTGTGCTGGTGCTCAATCAGAGTTACGAACCTCTGCACGTGTGTTCTGTGCGCAGGGCTATTGTACTGGTTTTTCGAGGTCGCGCCGAAGTTGTCGAAGCGTGCGATTCTCGTATTCATACGGTGAGCGATTCATTCCCCGTGCCGAGTGTGGTGCGCCTGGCCGTATATGTGCGCGTGCCTCCCAAACCGCTCGCCTTGACCAAGCGCAATATCTTAAAACGCGATGGGTTCCAGTGTCAGTATTGTGGCATTCGCCGCGGTCCATTTACCATTGATCACGTGGTGCCGCGGTCTCACAATGGGCGCAATTCATGGGATAATCTGGTGTGCGCCTGCCATCGATGCAACAACCGCAAGGGCGACAATACGCCTGCGGAAGTCGGTTTATCATTATTGCGCAAGCCTCAGTCTCCCAATCGGGTGACCTTTATTCGACATCATATTGGGGTGCCAGACCGTCGCTGGCGTCCCTATCTTTTTATGGATGATTAAAAGCGGGGACTGATGGAAAAAAAGCGAATTTTGACAGGTGATCGGCCCACGGGGCGTTTGCATCTCGGGCACTATGTTGGGTCTTTGAAAAATCGCGTGGCCTTGCAAGATGATTACGAGAGCTATTTTTTAGTGGCCGACCTGCACATGTTGACCACGCAGCCCCAAAAAGAATACATCGATGCACTGCGTGAAAATATCTATGAGATGGTATTGGATTATTTGGCTGTGGGTATAGATCCCCAAAAATCGACCATTTATTTGCAATCGGCCATTCACGCTGTGTACGAGATGAATCTATTTTTTGAGATGCTCGTGACATTGCCTCGCGTGGCGCGGTTGCCCAGTGTGAAAGATATGGCACGTGCGGCGAATATGACCGATGAAGCTATTCCATTTGGTCTGATTGGGTATCCAGTACTTCAAAGTGCCGATATTTTGATGCCGCGCGCACATGTTGTGCCAGTGGGGAAAGACAATGAGGCGCACGTTGAAGTGACGCGGGAAATTGCGCGTCGGTTCAACGCGTATTACGGCGATGTATTTCCCATTCCCGAACTTCTCATGGGCGATGTGCCTACCCTGGTGGGTACCGATGGACAGGCAAAGATGAGCAAAAGTCTCGACAATGCGATTTTTTTATCTGATGATGAAAAGACAGTAGAAAAAAAAGTGCGCGGTATGTACACAGACCCCAGGCGCGTTCGCGCGGATATTCCGGGAACTGTCGAAGGCAATCCCGTATTTATGTATCACGATGCATTTAATCCCAATGTCGCTGAAGTCAATGATCTCAAAACCCGCTATCGCCAGGGTCGCGTGGGCGATGTCGAAGTGAAAGATAAATTGGCACGTGCGCTCAATGTGTTTCTCGCACCTATCCGCCAGCGCCGAGCACATTTTGCGGCGCAGTCGGGTTATGTCGAGCAAGTGATTTACGAAGGCACGCTCAAAACCCAAGCACTTGCAAACGAAACGCTTTTGGCTATGAAAAAGGCGATGGGTTTTGCCGGCGTATGGAATCGAATTTCTCGCAAAGCGCGAGATAGAATGAAAAAACAAGAGAAGGAGGCGCGATGATTGCATCCAATTTGACAGCTCAGTTCGATCCGGATGCCGCGCCTTATGGCGTGAAGCTCGATTTGTTTGAAGGCCCGCTGGATCTGTTGCTCTTTCTCATCCAAAAAAACGAGATCGATATCTACGATATTCCCATCGCTGATATTACGCGGCAATTTTTAGAATATGTCGAGATCATCCAGCGATTAAACTTAGAGGTCGCTGGCGATTTTGTCGTGATGGCCGCCACATTGATGCGCATCAAATCGCGCATGTTATTGCCCTCTGATCCAGAAGCCGAGGAGGAAGAAGGAGATCCTCGCGAAGAATTGGTGCGCCGCTTGTTGGAATACCAGCAGTTCAGAGAAGTCGCCGCGTGGATGGACGATCAGCAAACGGAATACCGCGATGTTTTCTATCGGGGTGCTTCGATGGATCTGGAAGATATTCGGAAGCAAGAAGTCGGGGAATTTCGTCCCGTGAGCCTGTTCGAATTGCTTCGCGCCTTTAAGCAAGCGATGGATGCGGCGCCAAAAGCCGATTTTCACGAGGTGACACGGGTTGATGTGACCACAGAGGAGCGCGCCGAATACGTGCTTGATGTACTCGAGCGACGGCATCAGGTTCCATTTAGCGATCTGATTGCCAGTACATATCGCACTGTTGTTGTTGTGACATTTATCGCGTTACTGGAATTGATGAAAGAAGGGAAAGTCCGCGTTCAACAGGCCGATATCGATGGAGAACTCTGGGTTTATCGCCGCGATGCTTTAGACACGGCGTCTTTCGAGGAGGACATAAACGATGTCTGAGAGAGATGACGCACGCGTCGCCAATCTGGCTACCGATGAAGATGCACGCAACAAAGGCGTTGTTGAAGCGTTGTTGATTGCAGCCGATGATCCTCTGGGAGCATCGCATCTGTCATCGGTTTTGGGACAGCATACTGGCGCAAAAGAAATTCGCGCTTATGTCAATGATCTCAATGAAGAATACGCACAGACGGGTCGCAGTTTCAGGGTTGTCGAAGTCGCGGGGGGCTTTCAGTTGGCTGTACACAGCGAATTTGCGCCATGGATTCGGCAACTGATGCGCGAGAGAGTCGCGCCCCGGCTTTCTCAAGCTTCCCTGGAAACGCTCGCTATTCTGGCTTTTAAACAGCCGGTTACCAAAGCCGAAGTCGAGCATATTCGCGGTGTGTCTGTCGATGGCGTTTTGCGGCAATTGATGGAAAAGGGCCTGATCCGCATTTCCGGGCGGTCAGACGCGCCCGGGCGGCCTCTGTTATACGGAACGACACGCGATTTTTTGAAGCATTTTGGCCTTAAGACCCTGTCTGATCTGCCCCGGATTCGCGAGTTGGAAGAGTTGCTTCGAGAAGAAGAACAACGGGTGGCCGAAGGCAAAGACAGCCCGTTATCGGGCGTGATCAATACCGATGGGGAAAGCGAACAGGATACCCATGACAGAGCGCCTGAACCGGTTTCTGGCCCGCGCGGGGGTAGCTTCGCGGCGGGCGAGCGATCGGTTGATCCAAACGGGTAGCGTTAAAATAAATGGCGCTGTTGTGACACATCCGGGCACGCGATTAAACCCGCATAGCGATCGCGTATGTGTCAATGGGCGGGCGATCCAATCGGTTGATCGACAAACTTATATTTTATTTCACAAACCCCCGGGATATCTGGTATCGGCGCGCGATCCGCATCATGCCCAAACAATTTACAAATTGTTGCGCGGCATTGATGCTCGGGTTTTTCCCGCCGGACGGCTCGATCTGGATACGCGAGGGGTTTTGTTGTTGATGGATGACGGCGATCTGGCATTTCGATTGACCCATCCGCGATATGGCGTAAAAAAAGTCTATCGCGCATGGGTGCGCGGGCATCCCAGCGAGGCGGTATTGACAGCATTGAGAGAGGGAATAAAGCTCAATGATGGGATTTCGGCTCCCGCACATATTCGCGTGATGCGCGCAAGAGGTGGGGATACAGAATTAGAATTGGTGCTTCAAGAGGGACGAAAAAGACAGGTGAAGCGGATGTGCGAGGCGGCAGGACATCGGGTGCAGTCTTTGACACGCACGCATTTTGCCGGACTCACAACGCGACATCTCGATCCAGGCCAATGGCGGCATCTGACACAAGCGGAAGTAAAAAGGCTTCGGGAAATGGTCGGGCTGTACCATGAACAATGAGTAATGTATGCGCGAAAATGGCATTGTTATTGCGATTGATGGCCCGGCAGGTGCTGGCAAGAGTACAACTGCACGGCTCGTTGCAGATCAAATGGAGTACCTGTATCTGGATACCGGGGCGATGTATCGCGCCGTGGGGCTGGCGGTCCTGCAACAGGGTGTTGATCCCGATGATGCCGATGGCGTAACCGCGGTGTGTCGTGCGCTCGATCTCGCATTTGAGATGCGAGATGGGCAGTTGCAAACCCTGCTCAATGGGAAAAATATATCCGATGCAATTCGCTCATCTGAAATTTCGCAGGCTGCGTCTCGCGTAGCTGTCCATTCAGGGGTGCGCGATGTGCTCGTTGCATTACAGCGGGCCATGGGACGGAATGGGGGTATTGTTTTAGAAGGTCGTGACACTGGTACCGCTATTTTTCCAGATGCGGAATTGAAAATTTTTCTTGTTGCCGATCCCGCCGAACGCGCGCGGCGACGACTCAGAGACTTGCAAAAAAGGGGCGAATCTGCTGTGTTTGAGTCGTTGTTGGACGAGATTCGCATTCGGGATATCCGCGACCGGCAAACGCAGTTGCAACGCGGCGCATGGCCCGCGCCCGATGCCGTGTGTATAGATACCACAGAATTGTCAATCTCAGAACAAGTGGATCGGATTGTTGCTCTTGCCCACAGGCAAAATAGGGCGTGAATGATAAATGGATGATATCGATGACTTTTTATCGCTTTTGCTGGTGGCTGGCCTACGGGCTGGCCGTTGTTCTCTTTCGGTTACGGGTCGAAGGGCGGCGTCACATACCCCAGTCGGGTGCGTTAATTTTGGCTTCTAACCATTGTTCTAACGTCGATCCCGTTATTATTGGAGTTGCGGCAGGCCGCGAACTTTGGTATCTTGCTAAGGCTGAACTCTTTCCTATTCCGTTGCTGGGAAAGTTGATTCACAAGTTACACGCGATGCCCGTTGACAGAAGTCGTGGAGACCGCAGCGCATTTTTGGCCTGGACAAAAATTTTGCAGGACGGTAATCCCGTGCTCATTTTTCCAGAAGGCACGCGCAATAAGCGTCCCGAATTTCTGCGCCCTCGACCAGGGGTTGGCATGCTGGTTTATCGCACTCAGGCACCTGTGATACCCGTATATATTTCGGGCACAGTCAATATCTGGAAAACGATGGTTGGGCTGGATCGGTTGCAGGTGCGATTTGGCAAGCCCATTTTGGGTTGTCCAGAACAATTGCCCGACAGGCGTCGCGACGCCTATAATTTTGTCACTCAGGACGTGATGCGTCATCTCGCTGTTCTGAAGCGGATGCGGCGGAAAGCCGGCACGGTCGCACCCGCTTCCCACAATGGTTAACCATAAGGTGTCGGCACGGTTTGATCGACGTTGTTCGTCGTTCTTTTTTTATTATTTTGCGCGATTTTTTAGCGCGAAAGGAAATATTTGGTATGGCCGTTAATACCCTTAAACCCACCCCTGAAGAAGCCCTGGCCGCGCTGGATGAAAGCGAATATAGCGAGGCAGAATTTAATGAAATGATGGAACTCTACGAAGAGACGTTAGAGACCATTAAGCAGGGCGAGATTGTTGTGGGTACTGTAAGGTCCATCCACGATGGAATCGTGGTGGTAGATATCGGTTTCAAGTCTGAAGGCGCGATTCCCCTCTCTGAGTTTGGCGACCCGCCAGCTATAGAGGAAGGCGATGAAATCGAGGTTTTTTTGGAGAGCATTGAAGATCAAGAAGGCCAGGTGGTACTGTCCAAGACCAAAGCTGACTTTATGCGGGTGTGGGATCGCATTAAGGACGCATATGATAGCGATCAGATTGTAGAGGGTCGTTTGATGCGGCGAATCAAGGGGGGCATTGTGGTGGATCTTTTCGGCGTCGATGCTTTCTTGCCCGGCTCCCAAATTGACATCAAACAGGTCAAAAATTTTGATCAATTTCTCGGCAATGTGTACCCGTTCCGGATTATAAAACTCAACAAAAACCGCCGAAATATTGTCATTTCTCGTCGCGTTGTTCTCGAAGAAGAACGTTCCAGGCTACGCAAACAGATTCTCGCCACATTGGAAGTGGGACAAGTGCGTCAGGGATCGGTCAAAAATATCACCGACTTTGGTGCGTTTATCGATCTGGGAGGTTTAGACGGGTTGTTGCACATTACGGATATTGCCTGGGGCAGGGTTGGGCATCCATCAGAAGTCTTGTCCATTGGCGAAGAAGTAGAAGTCAAGGTGCTCAATTACGATGAGAAGCGCGAGCGCATTTCTCTGGGTATGAAGCAATTACAAGACCATCCCTGGAAAGATGTCGAGGAAAAATATCCGGTTGATAACAAGGTGATAGGCAAGGTTGTCAGCATTACGGATTACGGAGCTTTTGTCGAGTTGGAACAGGGTGTCGAAGGGTTGGTACACATTTCTGAAATGTCGTGGACACAGCATATTCGCCATCCTTCCAAGCTGGTCTCCATCGGCGATGAAGTTGAGGTTATGGTCCTGCGCGTTGACCAGGAAGGGCAAAAAATTTCTCTGGGCCTCAAGCAAGTGCAGCCCGATCCCTGGGAAGATCTCGACCAAAAATATCCCTCAGGTACACCTCTTCGAGGCATTGTACGCAATTTGACTAATTTTGGAGCTTTTGTCGAAATCGAAGAGGGGATCGACGGGTTGGTGCATATTTCCGATATGTCCTGGACCAAGCGCATTCGCCATCCGAGCGAGGTGATCAAAAAAGGCCAGGAACTGGATGTTATTGTGCTCAATATCGACAAAGAGCGCCGGCGCATTTCGCTGGGGCACAAACAGACTATTGAAAATCCCTGGGCGAAATTGGCTGTTACCTATGCGGTGGGCAATGCCGTAGAGGGTAATATTTCTCGCATTCTCGAACGCGGGGTGGTCGTTGACCTCGAAGGCCATGTCGAGGGATTTGTGCCGATCTCCCAACTGGGTATTGACGACCTTCAACGTCCCGATGAATATTTCGAGGAAGGCGATGAGATGCCGCTGAAAGTCGTGGAGTTTGACGAAGACCAAAAGAAAATTGTGTTGAGCGTGCGAGAGCGTTTGCGCGATGCCGACCAAGATGAAATCGACACTTTTCTGGCGGCACATCCTCGACGTGAAGGCGCTGAAGTAGCAGTGGAAGATGAAGTAGCCGAAGAAGAAGTCGAGGTAGAAGCTGAGGCTGAAGCAGAAGTTGAAGATAATGTGGAAGCTGAAGCTGAAGTAGCAGTGGAAGATGAGACAGAGGATGAAGAGGAAGAGGCCGTGGAAGCCGAAGTAGAGGTGGAAGTGGAAGATGTAGTGGAAGTTGAAACCGAAGCAGAAACCGAAACAGCCGAGGCAGAAGTAGAAGCAGAAGCAGAAACGGAAGCGAAGGATGAGTCACAGAGTAGCAAAGAGGAATAAGATTGCTCAGATCTTTCTGGCGGTTGCAAAGCGTTGGGGCATATCGCCTCAACGCTTTGTTTTTGCAAATGGCTGATTTTTATGCGAGATCAAAAGACAGTTGCGTTTTATACGCTGGGTTGTAAGCTCAATACCTATGACACGCAGTGGTATGCCGAGCAGTTTGTGGCGCGGGGTTATCGCGAGGTGCCATTTGGCGAGTTGGCTGATGTTACTGTGGTCAATACATGCACTGTGACCGGACAGGGGGACGCGCAGTCGCGCAAGGCATTGCGCAGAGCACATCGGATTTCGCCCACAGGTACCGTGGTTGCGGTGGGGTGTTATGCACAAACCGATCCAGATGCCCTATCTGCAATGCCCGAAGTCGATCTGGTGGTAGGAACAGCAGAGCGGACGCAACTTCTGGATCTGGTAAATAATACCTGCTCTTTGGGGCGCACGTTTGTGACGCGCAGTCGCGCGGCTGATTTCCAGGATATGGATATTTACAATTTTGGCGGGCGCGCTCGGGCTTTTGTCAAAATTCAGGAAGGATGCAATGAATTTTGCTCATTTTGCATTATTCCGTTTGCGCGAGGGCGCAGTCGCAGTCGCACGCTTGAGAGTACCGTATTGCAGGTCGAGAAATTGGTATCAGCGGGCTATCGAGAGGTGGTGCTGACGGGGGTGCATATTGGCGATTACGGCGTGGATTTAGAGGCGCGCGATTTGTTGCAGGTGTTGGAGGCTATTGAGGGGATCAAAGGATTGGAGCGCTTTCGCGTGAGTTCTATTGAAGCCACTTTTGTGACCGATGCCATGATTGACTTCTTTGCGTCGAGCCAGAAATTTTGCAGACATTTGCACATTCCATTGCAAAGCGGTGATAATGGTGTGTTGAAGGCAATGCGCCGCCCCTATACGCGGGAGCAGTATATCGCGCTGATTGAAAAACTCGCGGATCGGATTCCCGATGTGGGCATTGGCGGCGATGTGATGGTGGGTTTTCCCGGTGAGTCAGATGAGGCATTTCAAAATACGCGCGATTTGATTGCCAATCATCCCATGACGTATTTGCATGTATTTCCGTATTCGCCGCGCGGCAAAACGCCTGCAGCGCGCATGACAAATCAGGTTGATCCTCAGGTGAAAAAGCAACGCGGCGCAATACTTCGCGAATTGGGGCAGCAAAAGGTGGCGGCATTTCAAGCGCGGTTTATTGGGCGCACATTGCCCGTGCTTTTTGAAAACCGCCGCAATGGACAGTTTTTACAGGGGTTGACCGATAATTATATCCGGGTGGTTGCGCCCGCTCCAGATGCCGCGTGTGAAGAGATTGTAGATGTGCGCTTGCAGCGGGTTGAAGACGATGTGGTCGTCGGAGAATTGGCGGGTTTCGAGCGCGAAATATTACAGCATCACGCGCGGGAATTATTACAGGTGCAAAGTGCATAAACAGCGAGATCTGGACAGAAAAGGCCGATTCCGAAAGGAATTGGTCTTTTTTTTTCCGAAATTCTGAGTATATTCCCGAAGAGAAAGAATTTTTGCGTTTTTTACAGGCGATTATCGCGCTGTATTAGAAAATAAAGGAGTGAGTATGTCTTTTGACACAGGTGATTATGGCGGTGTTTTTTCGGAATTGATTTCCGAAAAGCGATTGAACCCACTGGATGGCGGCGAAGAGAATACCGCAGCGAAAAGCGCGCTCGACGCGCTGGCTGTGCAGTCTGCATTTGCTGGCAAAACAGTGGTGGATGAAGATATGGCACAGGCCTGTATTTCTGGTATGTGGCTGTATCACAACTTTTTAGATGCGTCTCACACCATCAGCCAGAGCATTCATACGGCGACAGGAAGTTATTGGCACGGTATCATGCATCGCCGCGAACCCGATTTTTCCAATTCAAAATACTGGTTTGGGAAAGTGGGCAACCACCCCATTTTTGACGATTTGTGCAAGGCTGCGGCTCGCATTTCTGGTGGTGTTTCCGGTGCGCCAGAATTTTTGACGACGCAAGCACATTGGGATGCGTTTGCCTATGTTGATCTGTGTGCAGATGCTCTGGAGGGACGTTCTGCACACGACGTGCTTTGCCGCGAGATCCAATTGTGCGAGTGGGAATTGTTATTTGATTATTCGTATCGAAAAGCGGTTGGGGAATGAGAAGCTTTTAGAGGATTTGGGATGGCGACGCAATTGACACCGGCAATGGAACAGTACGCGCATTTTAAGGAGCAACATCCGGATGCGATTTTGCTGTTTCGGATGGGCGATTTTTACGAGACATTTTACGACGATGCCGTTGTTGCATCTCAGCTTTTGGGATTGACATTGACATCGCGCAACAATGGGCGTGCAGACCGCATTCCGCTGGCAGGTGTACCTCATCACGCGCTGGATACCTATCTCGCAAGGCTCATCAGAGCAGGAAAAAAGGTGGCGATTTGCGAGCAGATGGAGCCGCCACAAAAAGGCAAGAAAGTGGTGCGCCGCGAGGTGGTGCAGGTCGTGTCGCCGGGAACGGTAATGTCCGATGATTTGCTCGATCAAAAGCGCAATAATTATCTCGTGGGCATTTTTGTTTCCGGCGATCAATTGGGCATGGCAACAGCGGATTTGTCAACGGGCATGTTCAAGGCATCGGAACGCGCGGCAGATGATTTGTGGGAGATATTGGAGCGCGTGGCTCCCGCAGAGGTGCTGGCGCCCGAAGCGTGGGTCAATGACAATGAGGCCGAGTTTGCAGCGCGGATGCCGGGTGCATTGCTCACGCATATAGAAGATTGGCATTTTGGACAGCATTATGCGTACGATGCACTGAGGGAGCATTTCAAAGTGGCATCTCTCAAGGGCTTTGGATGCGATGATCTCACCGTTGGGATATGCGCCGCGGGCGGGGTGCTGTGTTATTTGCGCGAAAATCAAAAGGGAGCCGTATCCCATATTACGCGACTGGCGCGCGAACACACCGAGTCGGTGATGGAATTGGATCTGGTGACACAGCGCAATCTGGAACTGGTTACAACCATTCAAGAGGGGCGGCGCGAGGGTACGTTGTTTGGGGTTTTAGATCAGACGTGTACGCCGCAGGGCGCGCGGACACTGCGCACATGGCTATCACAACCGCTTGTGGATGTTGGTCGCATTGATGCGCGCTTAGATGCAGTACAAGAATTTGTCGAATCTGCGGCACATCGGGACGAAGCGCGAGAGGCGTTGCGCCACATTGGAGACATGGAGCGGTTGATGTCCCGAATTTGTTGCAATCGGGCCAATCCACGTGAGCTTGTGGCTCTCCAGCGGTCTCTGGAAGCAGTTGTTCCACTGCGAGAAACCCTGTGTGAGTTTCGTGCGGATTTGCTGGTGCGGGCGCGGGATCAGGGCATGCCGGATCTGACGGAGTTGATTGATTTGATTGCCCACACGCTTGAAGACGATCCACCTGCACAGATCAGCGATGGCGGATATATTAGAACCGGCTATCACAAGGAACTGGACGAGTTACGGGAAATCGCATCGGGCGGGCGCGATTGGGTTGCCAACTTGCAGGCAGAGGAACGCGAGAAAACGGGTATTGCGTCGTTGAAGGTGGGGTATAACAAGGCATTTGGATATTATATTGAGGTCACCAAGGCCAATCAGGATAAGGTGCCCGCGTATTTTGTGCGCAAGCAAACGCTGGTCAATGCCGAGCGGTATATCACGCCGGAGTTGAAGGATTGGGAGGCGAAAATTTTGGGCGCAGATGAGCGGGCCAGGGATCTCGAGCGCGATTTGTTTGCCGCGTTGCGAGAAGAGGTAGCCGGTTGGGTGGAGCCCGTGCAGCGCACGGCGCTATCCGTGGCCACCGTAGATGTGTTGAGCACGCTGGCCGAGGTGGCGTTCTCCAATGATTATGTGCGTCCCCAGGTGGATAATAGCGTGCGTATTGATGTGAAGGATGGGCGACATCCCGCGGTTGAGCAGTTGCTTCCGGGCGGGCAGTTTGTGCCCAATGATCTGACGATTGACGGCGAGAAAGATCAAATTTTGCTGATTACTGGCCCAAATATGTCGGGGAAATCGACGATTTTGCGCCAGACCGGGTTGATTGCGCTTTTGGCGCAGGTCGGCAGTTTTGTGCCAGCGCGCGAGGCGCGTATTGGGGTGGTGGATCGCATTTTTACACGGGTGGGCGCATCCGATAATCTGGCGCGGGGCGAGAGTACGTTTTTGGTGGAGATGAATGAGGCGGCGAATATTTTGAATAATGCGACGCCGAAGAGTCTGGTGCTTTTGGACGAGATTGGACGTGGGACGAGTACGTTTGATGGGTTGAGCATTGCCTGGGCTATGACGGAGTATTTGCACAATGCCGAACAGATTCAGCCGCGGACGTTGTTTGCGACGCATTATCACGAGTTGACAGAGTTGGAGGATTTGCTGCCGCGGGTGGTGAATTACAGCGTTGCTGTGCGCGAGGCGGGCGATACCATCGCGTTTTTACACAAGTTGGTGCCGGGCGGGTGCGACCACAGCTACGGCATTGAGGTGGCGCGTCTGGCCGGGATGCCGGCAGAGATGATTGCGCGGGCAAAGGAGATTTTGAACCGCCTGGAGCAAAACGATCTGTCGGTGGGGTCAAAGCCCCAACCTGATCGCGTGAAGGAGAATGGGCAGATGCCGCTGTTTGCGCCAGCAGCAGAAGTGAGGGTTGAGCGGGAAGATCACCCGCTGCTTTCTGAGTTGCGCGATTTAGACATCGCCCATCTCACGCCGGTTGAGGCACTGGTGAAATTGGATGCGTGGAAGCGTGCGTTGGAAGAATGAGTTGGAGATAAATAAAATGGCAACTGTTGATTTGAGGACGGAGGCAAAACAGATTCTCGATAAGCTCTCCGATGAGAGTTTGGAGGTGGTAATCAGTTTGCTGAGTTCTCTCAAAAATCGAGAGTGTCCCAAACGGACTGACCTGTTGTCGATCTATCCGTGGGTTCAGTATCTGTCCGATGTGGAATGCGACGAATTTTTCGAGGATCTCTCCGATGCCGCAAAGGACAATGGTACAGGTGTTGATGAAGTGGTCAACGCCTGGCGAGAGACCGCAGAAATCCTATCTGACCGCGAAACGATGACCGACATTGCCGAATCGGAAAAACAACTCGCAAATAGTGAGGGGATATCTTGGGGCAGGGTGAAGGAACGTCTCAATATCAGATCATTTGAAAGGTCGGCTCAAGGATAAGCGCTGCGTGTTGGTGATTTCCGAGTGATCTATCGCCTCGATACAGCAGGACATCAAGTCGTTGTTGAGAATGTCGGGCATCGTCGAGAAATTTATTAAAAAACCGTAATACAAAAAAAGCCGATTAATATCGGTTTTTTTGTGGCTCGACTATTCACTACTGATCCCGTGTTCTTCGAGCCAGATTTTGATTGGTGGGCGACTGGTCAGCTTTGGCGGAACACGGAGGGTGCGATTCGCGGGGCCGCCAGAAGGGTTGGCATGAGTGGCACTGCTTCACTGATGCCGTATCTGAATTGTCCAAATTCCGGACGGCAAACTATCCCAAGCCATAACGCTACTGGCGACAAATTCGGCTTTCACTGAATCTGGCACATCGCTGTGAATACGAAACAAGATGACGCCGTGAGGGGCGGACATACCGTCACGATGCACAAGGTCTCCAAAGTCCTTATCATACGTTATCAGCGTACGTCTTTCCCGCGTTGCCAATTCCAGCAGGTTAGGATCTGCTTCGCCCCGGTCCGTTTCCTTCGTCCATCGCACATCTTGGCCTGCAGCACGTAGCCGGACAACGACCTGCTCCGATATATTTTCGTCGGCAAGTATTCTCATCTACCGTTTGCCATCCATAATCGCATCAATATCCTCCCAGGTCACATTGGACAGCTTTGCACCAGTGGCTGCGTACTTCCGACAGGCTCGGATATCCTCCGGGGTGATGTGCGAGTACATACGAATGATATCGGCTTCGCTGCGCCCCCCGTCCAGCAATTCCATGATCAGTTCCACCGAAATCCGAGTGCCTTTTATTGTTGGTTTCCCGGCCAGTATCAACGGATCAGTGACAATGCGATCCTGCCAGATTGGATTCTTATTTATCATAGCGTGCCTCCTCGTGACAAAGACAGTATATTCAGTTCTGCATGTTTTGTCAACGCGCTGTCTTCATTCTCCTGCTCACCACCTGTGCCGTTGACTATTCACTACTGATCCCGTGTTCGTCGAGCCAGGTTTTGAGGGGCGCATCTTCGAGGGTGGGGGAGGTGTAGCCGCGACCGCCGGAGTAGCTGACGCCGAGGAGTTGTTTTTGGATGGGTGTGCAGCGATCGAGGTAGTGTTCTACCTGCATGTCGTCGCGGGGGCGAAGCCAGCGATAAGAGTAGCCGTAGAAGAGTACGCGTCGGGGTTCTTTCCAGTAGTTGGTACTGGCTGAGTGCCATAAGCGACGGTCAAAAAATACGGCTGATCCGGGGGGCACGAGCACCGGGATAGCGTCTTTGTGCGGTGCCTGGCGATCATCTCCGGGAAATGTATTTTGCGTTTGGCTTTTGGGAAGGACGTAGAAATTGCCGCGGCCAGGTTCAGTCGTGTCGGTGAGAAAAAAACCGATTTTGAGAGAGATCATGGGACGCGGGTTCATGTCAAAATCCTGATTGATGCGACCACTATCCTGATGGAAGCCGAGACCGGGTCCGTCTTTTTCGAGTGTTTTGTGCGGTTCTGTAGGGGGGGTCACGGTCATGTGGGTGTGGTAGAGCTGGATGTGCCAGCCCAGGATGCCCCACACTTTGGGAAATGTTTTGTACCAGTCGAGCAAGGGCAAAAAGCGGTCGTCCTTGCCTATGAAGTCGTAGTGGTTGATGCGCGCTGTGGTACTTTTGCCCATCCGAGCGCGTTCTTCTTTATCTACGCGATCTACTGCGACGACGAGATCGCTGACCATGTCGGGTGGCAGGGCAGCTGGAACAATGAAATAGCCATCTCGTTTGAATTTGCGCGCCTCTTCTTCTGTCAGACAATAATCGAGACATTTGGGGTGCATTGTATATGGCTCCTTTTGAGATTGAGGCGAAAGACGTAATCTCACGTCTTTGTTTTACAGCGTCGCGTCAGTACATACCGGTCTTCTGCGGCGCGATAATAACCTTTCACAAAGTTTTTCTCGCTAAATCCCCATTTTTCGTACAGGGAAATAGCACTTTCATTTTCGGGATCTACTGTTAAAAAACAATCCACACCGATTTGATCGCAGGCGGCTAAAATCGCGTCGAACAAAGCGGAACCAATGCCTTTGCCGCGAAAGGGATGATCCACAAATACTTTGTGCAAACAATACAGTCTGTCCGTTCTCGTGGGAAATGCCAGCACAGCACCGATCAGTTTTTCGCGCTCCCAGGCACAAAATACCAGTGCGTGCTCCGTCCACAATCGCCAGACGTGTTCGCCATCGGGAATATACTCAGAATTCCGGTTTTGTGCCCATGCTTCGCGATCCAATTTTGCGATTTCCAGAAAATCTCGCCTCTCGGCAGGCTGAATATGCATCTCGAATATCCCTGTGATAGAGGATTGTACCTGTGTAGATATGGCGAAATGTTTGATGTGCGTCAAGTTATTTTGTATGTCTTATGAGAGATACTTCAAAGGCATTGACATTCTCAGTGCAAGTCCTATCTTCAGATGCGGTCGGCGACTACAAGTTCATCCACTTTCAGCTTTTGGCCCTTTGTTTTGCCGACCGATAGCGGCTGAGAGCTAAGAAGCTGTTTTAAAAATCCCGGTGTGTTCTCAGGCCGACGCTTTTGCAGCCGTGCTGAGGCTGCTGGGGGTTTTAAGACAACTTCTAAGAATTGGGAGATAAAAATGAAGTTGGGTATTGTCACGTATCAAATCGCCGCGGACTGGGATGTTGCCACTATTATTGAAACCTGTGCAAAACTCGGTTATGGCGGTGCCGAACTGCGTACCACGCATGCTCACGGCGTTGAATCAGATCTTTCGGCGGGGCAACGGCAGGATATCCGCAAACAATTTGAAGATGGCGGTGTCGAAATCGCGGGTTTGGGTTCGGCATTTGAATATCATTCGGATGATCCCGGTGTTGTGCGCGAAAATATTGATGGCACGATTGAGTACGCCAGACTCGCCGCCGACCTGGGTTGCCCGGGCGTTAAGGTGCGGCCCAATGGCCTGCAAACCGACAAAGGTATTTCGGTGGATCAAACACTCGAACAAATTGGCAAATCTGTGCGTGAATGCGCGATTGCTGCTGCTGATCTGGGGGTGCAAATCCGGGTGGAAGTACACGGGCGAGAAACGCAAAAACCCGCGTATATGCGCACGATTATGGATTGGGCAGATCACGACAATGCAAAGATATGCTGGAACTCGAATTTGGGCGAAGTTGAAGACGGCTCTATCAAAGCCAATTTTGACCTGCTCAAACACAAGATCGGTCTGGTACACATCACCGAATTGTGCAATCCGGACTATCCCTGGCGCGAACTCTTTTCTCTCCTAAATGCCGAAGGCTATGCGGGATATACGCTGGCCGAAATCCCCGGCAGTACAGATGCCGAGCGTCTGCTGCGATATTACAAGGCGTTGTGGGAAGCGTATCAGTAGATAGGCTCCGTCCCTTCTGATGAGCGTACAAAAAGAAATTTACGCCCTCAAACGCGAACTCGCCGGGCGCTATCAACTCGGCGAAGAACACCACAATATTTGTGGGCGTAAAATAGGTGTGACGTGTGTTGAAGATGCCGAAGCACTCTTTGACAAACTGGGAATGGCTGATCCCGATAGCTTTGAGGTGCGGGACGAACGCCTGCCTTATTGGGCAACGCTTTGGGATTCTGCGCTTGTTTTATCCGATGTTCTGCTCGCGGATAATCTGATCGCGCCGGGCGAATCCGTGCTTGAACTCGGCTGTGGATTGGGCCTTGTCTCATCTATTGCCTGTCTCAAACGCGCGCGTGTCACGGCCACGGATTACCAGCCCGATGCACTCAAGTTTGCGCAACTCAACGGGTTGCAAATTGCGGGCATTGTTCCCAGGACAATGCTCATCGACTGGCGTTCTCCACCGCAAGATCAACACTATGCCACCTTGTTGGGTGCAGATCTCGTGTACGAACCGCGTTTTTTCGATCCTCTTATCGCCACATTCGACGCCCTTCTCGCACCGGGAGGGCGCGTTTTATTTTCTGAACCCAATCGCATCTTAGGCAGACCTTTTTTTGATCGTTTATGCAATGCGGGCTGGGCGTTTTCCACTATAACCGAGCGGGAAGGGGCGACAGTGTATGAGATTGTGAGAGGTGATTAGAACACATCCAATGCCGCTGCTTCGATCTCTTTTCGCAATGCTTTCTCTTCTTCTTTGTCGAGCGGACGTGTAGGCTTGACGGGATCGCCGCACTCGATTCCCTGCCAGCGCAATACGGCGCGTACGCTGCCGTGTCCACTGTATTTTTGACAAATCCGAATTAGTTCATTCACGTCTGACTGCAATGTGCGTGCCGTGTCCAAATCGCGTTTGTTCACCGCTTCGTAAATGCCCACAAAATGCGCGGGCATCACATTGTAAAACGTGCCAATACCTCCCTGAGCACCTACCGCAATGCCCGATAGGGCCACTTCGTCATGTCCGTTAAAAATATGCGGTTTATGCGGTCCGTTGAGTATGCGTTCCATTAAGAACAGGTTGAAATTTGTGAACTTAATGCCCACTACGCCTTCGAGTGCGAGCATCTGGTTGATTTGTTCAAACGAATACTCCTGATGCGTGACCACGGGGATGTAATACACAAAGACCGGCAAGTTTGCCGCTGAACTCAGCGCGCTGTAATACGCCAGTATGTCGTCAAAACGATATCCCTGGACATAAGGCGGCAAACTCGAAATGCCATCGGCTCCTGCATTTGCTGCGTGTTTGGCGAGTTCAACGGCATCGCGTTCGGAGGGGGTGCCAACGTGTACTACGACTCGTCCATGTCCTTTTGATGCTTTGACGGCAATTTCTGTGGCCAACTTGCGCTCGGCCATTGTCATCAAATAGCCTTCGCCCGTATTGCCCGCCACATACACGCCGTGTGATCCCTGTTCGTAAATCCGCGCCATGAGTTTTTCATAGGCCGAGGTGCTGAATGCACCTTTCCCATCCCTGGGGCTGACCAGTGCGGGATACATGCCCTTAAAACCGTCGATTATCACAGGGCACCTCCGGTCTTTTCGTAAAGTTCGCGGGATAGCGATTCGATTTCTGTGCGTTCAACCAGTGTCTCTAAGAGATGTTGCGGCAAACCCGCTGTGCCGTGATACAAACCGCTCAGGGTACCGGCAATGGCAGCAAATGTATCGACATCTCCACCCGTGAGTAGCGCGCGCTCAACTGTGGGGATAAATTCTCCTTCTGAGCGCAAGAATGCCTCTAAAGCCACGACAATTGTGGCCTGGGCTTCGCTTGGAATGGCCTTTTCTCGCGCAGCTTCGGGCATCTTTACCATGGCTGCCCACGCATCTTCCTCGTTCATTGTCAGCAATGTCCCCACCTGTGCGATCAACTCGCCTGTGGATTCGCAAATCGGTCTGGCCGACCACTCGGCTACGTCCAGCACCTCACTTCCGTCCAGCGGGCGATGTGTTACGAGATGCCCCACCACATGGGCCATTGCGACTGCAGGTGCAACCGCGCGTGGGTCCTGGTGCGTCACATGGCTCGCTGCAATTGCATCGTCCAGGATATTTTCACCGGTTGCCCAGTGCCACAAGCCCACTGGCGCGATTTTCATGACCGCCCCGTTGGAGGGGTGGTTTTTCGATGCGGCTTCGGACCACGCCAGGCCCTGATCGAGACGTTCCAGGGTCTCCTTAAAAGCCCTGCCATACATTTGCAGGAGTCCCTCGCGCCACATCGCCAAAAATCGATTGCTCAGGTCTTCGGGATCGACCTTTTCACACGCTATAATTGACTCAACGAGGACGAGGGTCTGCTGGGTATCGTCTGTATATTCTCCAGCCGGTCGGGTCAGCACGCCTTCCCGATTGATTCGCCCTCGATAGTGGTCTGTCAATCCCTCTACTGCTTTGATCCGATCCCGGTCCCATCCCTCACAAAAACAGCCCAGAGAATCGCCTATTGCGCCGCCCAGTAGAGCACCTACAAACATATCTTCGACCTCGATGTCCTCTATTTCGTCGTCCCAATAATCAGCCATAATTCAAACCTCAAGTTTAATCGGTGAAAAAATACAAGAGCCTCTATTGTGCATCTACGATATTGCGAAATGCTCGAATGTGATCGGGCGTTGTGCCGCAACATCCGCCTATCAAGAATCCACCGGCGTCCAACAAGTCTTCGACGTGTTGCGCCATGTCTTCTGGTCCTTGCGAATACGATGCCTGTTTGGTGACTTTGTCCAGGGAGGGTAAGCCCGCATTGGGATAGGCCATCAAGCGCTTGTTTTCAATGCCGCGATCCCCAAGTGCTTTTTGCATCTGCACTGTGCCCTCAATTGCATAGGGCATGCCCGTGTGGTCTGTATTGCGCGTTTCTGCGCCACAGTTCAAGCCCAGGAGTTGCACATCGCCGAGTAGATTATCGCCGTCTGAAAATTCGCCACTTGCCAAAATGTCCAGTAGGTCGCTGGGTGAAACCCCCCAGTCCGTGCGATAGATCAATTCGCCCGTTTTGCGATCCTTTGTGAATTTATACGTCATATTCACGGCGATGGGCAAGCCCGTTTGTCGCGCAATGTCAACGGCGATTGCCGCTTCTTTGGCGGAAAACTGCGTTTCTATGACAAAAAAATCGACGCCGCCTTTGACCATGGCAGAGATCACGCGCTCGTGGGCCGATCGCACATCTACATTGGGGATGCCAAAAACCGTATCGCCGGCATCGGCTTCGATAGCACCGGGGGAGGGACCGATGGAGCCACCCACATAAACATCCTTCCCGCTTTCTTCAACGGCTTGCCGGGCGTGTTGGACAGCTAATTCTGTCAGGTGCTCGGCATCATCCTCATCGGCGTCGGCCATCTCGAGATGCAGGGGGGATACCACAAATGTGTTTGTGCCAATGGCATTTGCACCCGCATCGATATACGCGCGATGCACTGCTACAACCTCTTTGGGATGCGATAGACTGGCGATGGAACTGTTTGCCAGATTTACCCCGTGTGCAAATAATTGAGACCCAAATCCGCCGTCATACACCATTGGCTGGTCATCTGCGAGGCGTTCTGCAAAAGACTTCATACTGTCATCCTCTTAAATTGACACCCTTCGACAAATACATCAAAAAAATCTGGCTTTGTCTCCAGTTCCACATGCTCAATCCGCTTCACAAGGCGTTCTAAGCTATCGCGTCGTTTCCGCGAGAGCAATACTTCTCTCGCGCCCAATATCGCGGCATTTCCCACCTTTTCGATGCGTTCTTGTGGCACGGGTGCGAGAAAACCGATGTCAATCGCATTTTGCACATTGACGTAATTGGCAAATCCGCCAGATAGATAAAGTCGATGGATCTGGTCGGGTGTGATGCCAAATTCGCGCATGACAAGTAACTGCCCACAGTAATTTGCGGCCTTGGCCTGAGCCAGATTGCTCGCATCTTCGCGCGATAGCGCAATGCCGTGTTCGGGCACTACAATCATTTCATATTGCTTGCGGTCGGCAAATACGCCCTTTTCTGTCATCAAATCATGCCGCCGAAGTTCGGCCAACAAATCGATCAGTCCAGAGCCGCACAACCCCTGGGGGGCGCCGTTGCCGATTACGCGGTAATTGAACTGGCCATTTTCCCACGCCATGGATTCGATCGCCCCATCTTGTCCGGGCATGCCACAGGCGATACCGCCGCCTTCAAATGCGGGTCCCGCCGGACAAGAAGCTGCCACCAACCTGTCTCGGTTGCCCACTACGACTTCGGTATTGGTGCCCACATCGACGAGCATGAATATCTCGTCTTGAGCGCCCATTTCTACGGCCAGCATATCCGCTGCGACATCGCCGCCCACATGGCTTGCAATAAGGGGCATGCCATATACCCGCGCTTTGGGATTTGCCCGAATGCCCAACCGCCTGCTGCTTTCATAAAGGGCGGTTGTTTTTCGCTCTCCGGCCAGATATTCGTGTTCTATTTGAGATTTATAGGGCTTTTGTCCAATACTCTGCACATCGAGCCTGAAAAACATATCTCTCATGGTGGCATTGCCAGCGACGACAATTTCGTAAATTTCTTGTCGCTCAAAATCCAATTTTTCACATAGTACGAGAATTTCGTGGTTGATCGCATTTACCAGTGCCTTCCACAGCTCATTTGGATATTCGCCATCATAGGAAATGCGATACATGATATCGCTGCCGCCAAAACGCTGGGGATTTTCATAAGATGCAATCGCAATACTCTCACCAGATTCCAGATCTACGAGATCCATCACAATTGTCGTGGTGCCCACATCAATTGCCAGCCCATAGATGTGTCCCCGAAAGCGATCGATGTCTTCTCCGTCGTAGAATACCCGATCGCCACGGCGTGTTACCACGGGATCACGATCAATTTCCTTTTCCTGGCTCAAGGTCAAAATTTGAGGTTCGCGGCGCAGGGGCACAAATTCAACTTCTGCATCTAAATCTACGACTTCGGCCTGACAGGCCAGTCGGTAATTATCTTTTAAGAAGGCTTCAGCTTCGGTTTTGGGGCACAGGCTCTCTTCACCTTTTGCAATTTCTACCACGCATTCATGGCATATCCCCGATCGAAAACACGACGTTGGAACCTGAACGGCCAGATCGTCGGCATAATCAAATATCGTCTTTCGCGCTTCGAGTTGTTGCACCTTGCCCATGTGTGTAATTGTGCCCGTTCCCTTTTTTCGGCGACGACTTTTTTGGGCTTTGAGCGCGGTCTTCATCTCACGATAGGCATCTGGCTCTGTTTCCCAGGCCGTGCGATAGTCGAGGTTATCGTTGCTGGCACATTGAAAAAGCGCCCGGTTGGGCGCTGGTTTTCGCTGGAATTTACAGCCAAATTTGGCGGTGCACTCGTTGTCCTTGTTTTTGTAGGGACAGCGCATTTGCGCCTGTTCGTCGGCATGCTGGACAATATCTGAAAAAATTTCAGACATGCGGTCCAGCCGCTTTTGATAGGCTTCTCGATCTATTTTTTCACGCTCACTCATTCTCCTCCTCCCACTCCTTCAACAATTGTACAGCCAGTTCCACGCAGTCCAGGGCGTTTTCACCATATCCATCCGCCCCCATGTCGTCGGCAAATTCCTGTGTCACAGGGGCACCGCCCACCATGATTTTCACATCGTCTCGCAAGTCTTCGTCGATAAATGCTTCAATTGTCTTGCCCATATTCGGCATTGTCGTGGTCAACAGTGCGGACATGCCGAGCAATTTGGCTTCGTGTTCTTCCACGGCATCCATAAATTCGTCTTCGGATGTATCCACGCCGAGGTCGTGTACGACAAACCCGGCACCGCGCAACATCATGATACACAAATTTTTGCCAATATCGTGCAAATCGCCTTTTACCGTGCCCATAATGACCGTGCCTACCGGCTCGACGCCCGAGGCTGACAAGATGGGTTCAATATGCGCCATTCCAGCTTTCATTGCCCGGGCGCACGCGAGGACTTCGGGTACAAAAATAAAATTTTCTCGAAATTTAATTCCCACAATGCCCATGCCGGCGATCAACCCATCGTCCATAATTTCCAGCGCACCTACGCCTGCATTTAGGGCTTCGCGCGTCAATTGATCGACATCGTGGTGCGCGCCATCGATCAATGAAGCGGCAATCGCCTGCATCTCGGGACTCGCGTTTGCGAACAGATCGATATTGCGTTGTATCTCATCGGGGCGTTCTAAAAATTCTTCTATTTCCTCTTTGATAAACTCATTTTGAACATCGGATAATTCAGCCATTAACGCTCTCTGCCTCCGCATGCCAATCCACGACTGCTTTTGGGATTTCTTTCAGATTTTCGATTGATGTTTGCAAGGGAATCGCACATTCAGGCCCCACCAGATGTACTCCTGCACTCAGGTTTTTATACACTTCTTCTTTTACTGTTTCCGGCTCTTTTGAAAATAGCGTTTCCGGATTGTTGATATTGCCGACCAGCGCGATTCGTTCTTTTACAATATCGATTGACTCATCTGGATCGTTTTTGGAGTCGTAGTGAAATGCCGCCATGCCCGTTTGCGCGATGTATTCCATCCGATCAACGGTGCGTCCGCATATATGCAAAATTAGCGGAATGGGTATGCGATCGGCAAATTCGATGTGCAATTCGCGCAAATACCGGTCGTAATAATCGCCGCTGACCAGATCCCCCGTTGCGTGATCGGGCAGGGTCAAGGCATCAGCTCCCGCTTCGATTTGCGCTACGCCAAATGCGACGGTTACTTCTTTTAATTTGTCCAGAATTTGCCGCGTGTGATCCGGGTCGTCCAATGATAGGAGCAAAAAATCCTCTACGCCAAAGCAGTGATACGCCAGAGACCAGGGTCCCATTGTCTTACCGATAATCGCCACTTCATCGCCGTATTCTTTTCGCAATATGCCAATCGCGTCCAGCACGCATTTTGTATCGGGATGGGTCAATAAGTTCGATGGGATTTCAATATCATCTACCTTGTGCCAGATCGGTTCTCTCATTTGCACTGTGGGCCAGTTGTCTTTTTGTTCCCACTGGATTTTGCACCCGAGTGCGGATGATTCCTGGATGATTGTAAATACGGGCATGATCGTGTCAAAACCCAGTTCGGTATAGCTCGTTGCCGCCAGCCGTGCCATGAGTTCTGGTTCGCGATTTGCCTGCGGAAATGGCGCATCGACGAGATCCATCAATTCTACGGTTGCAACCGAAGTCGGGTTACAGGTCGGTGTGCGATCCACAGGCGCCCGATTGAGTGCGGCCAATACGCGGTCGCGCGGTTTCATTGGTTTTGTTGTCTGGTCGTTCATATGTGACTCCCGTTCCTAATTTTGCGCGCTCGGGGCTGCGAGCACGCCCCGGCTGGCAGCCTGTTCCAATTCTCGCATGACGGATCGCACATTGGGGGCGCGTACGAGTAGGACACCTATGAGGGGGTCGTGTGTCATGCCGCAATCAAAGCGCACCTGGTCTTCTTCCACTTGTTCCAATTCGCCCAGTTTTGCAAGCCCTCCGGCCACCAATCGAATGCGCCGGTCTGCGCCTTTTTCATCGCTATCAGCCGTGATTTTGTATGCGCCATTAGATTGGGGCGTTGCGGAAATGTGCAATCCCGATTTTTTGTCCAGGATGGTCAACGGACGCATAGATACGTCGTCATCCATGCCGAGTTTGCACGCTTCTAGGAATAGTCGCTTCACAGAGAGCAGATGTGTGGCGCCACACGGAAAGCGCAATAATCCCTCGCCTGCGTCTTCCATGCCTCCCAGGACGCGCATTGCATGGTTCACGGAGTCAATACGCGCTTGTGCCCCGTCTATCTGGCTGTATGTGTGAACGCGAAAAGTCGTGCCCTGTGCGTTTTCTTGACGGTATAGCCCAATTGTGATGTCGTGAAAATGGACATCCATTGGCACCAATTCTATTCGCCGACCTATGTCTAATGTCTGTCCCATGAGAATCCTTCCTCTTACCTATCAAGCACATATCGACGCACGGCTTTGGCAAATCCATCGTTTTCAATGTGGTCGGTTTGTAGAATATTTTCCCCGGCCACTGCGCGATGGGTTGCTGCATCTGCGTTGTGCATCAATACACCGGTTCCGGCTGCGCGCAACATGGGCAGATCATTATTGCCATCGCCCACAGCCATCACCTCATCGAGGCTGCCGCCAATGTGGTTGGCTATCGCTGTGAGTGCCGCGCCTTTGTTCACATCCGGGTGCATGATTTCGATGCGACCCGCCACGGCCCAGGCCATGTAAATTTGATCGCCGAATATATTTTTTAATTCATCAACTGTTTCATCGGCATGTCCGGGTTCGGGCAAGAGCATTATTTTGGGGGGCGAGGCCAATTCTTTTGTGCGTACTCGCTGCGCGAGGTCGGCATCGACTTCATAGACCATATTGGTCATTGTGGCTACCGCGCGGCTCATTTTTGTCATGCGGTCGGTGATATAAACTTCGCAGGGCCCCTCATTATTCATGTCGCAACGACAATATACAAAATTCATGAGCCGGTCATCGGCATATTGGACCAGCGATGAGAATATGTCATCGGGCAAACACTGTTCGTGCATGAGTTGGCGTGTGCCATTTATTTTGGGAGCAAAAACCATTGCGCCATTATAACATCCGGCATAGAGGGCGTCGGCCACGCTGGGGTTGCTTACAAACGGAATTTGGTTGCGTTCGAAATTGCGCCCACTCATAGACGCTACAGCTACGCCGCGATCCAATAAATCGCAAATCGCCGCCATCGAAGCATCCGATGGGGTGTTGTTGTGATTTAAGATCGTTCCATCCAGATCAAATGCCACAAGTCTGATCACTGCATCTCCTCTAATCAACCAGGGGCAATCGAACGGTTCCGCCGCGCTCTGCCGAGCGATGAACCGCTTCGGTAAATTCCATATATCTCATGCCTTCGTAAAAGCTGGTATCGCCCTGAGGCCCACCCTTGATGGCATTGATAAAATCTGCTTCGACAGTCCATTCTGCGGCTTCATCTTCGGGGATGGGAATTTGTTGCGGTCGTCGATCACCCGTTTTTGCACCGCGGATTTGCGTTCCCATGTCGTAAGTCAATGTGCCTTCGCTGCCATAAGCTTCAACGACGGAGCTTCCGCCAAATTGCGCGACGCCCGAAAACAGAAATGCCGCACGCGCACCATTTTCCATTTTGCCTATGACATGCGCCATATCAGGTGTTTCAACCGGTCCAGTACCAGACCCATCGGGTAGAGGTCGCTCTCTGGTAAAAATTTCGGTTTCTGCCGTTATGGTTGACATATAGCCAAATACGCGTGCGACGCGCTCGACGGTAATGCCCATTCCCAGGATATTCAGACCGGAATACCGGCGCATTTGTCGCCAGTGCAATGGCTCTTCGATATCCCAATAACGCCCGCCCAGATCGCGGACATATACGTGGAAGATATCGCCCAAATACCCTTCATCTATGAGCCGCCTCAAGAAACGCCCGCCTTTCCAGGGCGGTGCTGGACAAATTTGGGTTACGAGATTTGTTTCCCGACTTCTGGCATACATCAATCGGGCTTCGCGCAAGTTCATTGCCATGCGCGCCTGTACAAAGGTGTGTTTGCCCGCGTCTAAGGACGCGAGGACGAATTCACAGTGTTTGTACGGCCAGGTGCCGATCATTATGGCATCGATATCGTCCCGGTGTAACAGGGTCTGTGGGTCTGTCATGGCCTCGGCTGATAAGCCCTGTTCGGCTATGACCTTTTCACCGCTTTCTATGCTGCGGTTGCATATTGCCACGACTTCGGCGTCGTCAATTTTTGCCAGTCCCGGAAAATGTCGGCTCCGAAAAATACCACCCGCACCAATGATGCCAATGCGAATTTTATCTGCCATTTTTTACCTCGCTGTGTTGTCGTTGTTTTCCCCAATGTTCAGGGGTATAGAAACTGTAGTGCGAATGTATCACAGTTTTTGTCAATTAGCAAACAAATCGGTCACGGCAACGCTGCCATTAATCATTCCTGTTTTCGCTTTTCGCCAAACTGGCACAGACCAGTTCTTTGTCATTTCGGGCGAACACATGTTTATAGGCAAACGCAGGATGTGACCACGTGACACCACCTCTGCGGTTCAACTGGTCGCGCGTCGGTTCGATCAGTTTCGCGCGGCTGATGATATTCAGCCCGTCCGGCGAAAGCGTTGTAATCAGGAGTTCGCCGCGCTCATTAAACATCCAGACCTTATCGCCATTTTGGATAAAATGGATGTTGCTCCAGCGCGCTTTCGGAACCGCGGTGAGGTCTTCCCAAATCCGGTCGCCGTTGCGGGCATCGAGACAGCGGAGTTCCCCATAGCTATCCACACCGTAAATGTAATCGCCGAGTCGGATCGGGGTTGACATCGTGGAATGGAGCGCGTCTGTGTTCCGTTCATTTCTACCCTTACGGTGCCAGCCGAATTGCATTATCGGCTTATCTGGATTCAGTTTCAGCAGCAATGAGCCTTCAAAGAAATCAGTGATAAACAATTCATTTTGGTAAAAAACGGGACTTGCGATCCCGATCTCCATGCGAGTCGGGGGAAACGGATGGCGCCAATGCGTGCTGCCTGTCTGCGGGTTGAGCCCAGCGATATTTCTACCTGTCCAACAGACGAGCACCCGCTCGCCCCCCTGTGTAATCACAATTGGAGCTGAATAAGATGCGTTGTCTTCAAGGGCTTTCCATTTTTCGGCTCCGGTTTTGTGATCGAAAGCGACGATGCACGCTCCGGGCGTGCCGCCGATTTGGACGATGAGGTGTGAACCCTCGACAATCGGCGCGCTCGCAATCCCCCAGGTTGGCATCTCAATATTGTATTCGGCGTTGAGGTCTTTTTTCCACTTCAACGTGCCGGTTGCAGCATCAAAGCAGTGGAGATGCCCCATCGCCCCTAAGGCGTAAGCGAGTCCGTCATGAATGATAACATTGGCTCGAGGCCCGGCGGTATAGTCAATTCGGTATTCACAATCGTAGGTGAAGGACCAGATCAATTCACCTGTTTCCCAGTCGAAACAGTGAACACGTTCGACCTGTTTCGGTTTCGCGAGACGGTCAGTAACGTAAACGCGCCCGTCAGCGACGCTCGGGCCGCTATAGCCGCTGCCGATTGGTACTCGCCAACGAATCGGGATCTCCGGTCCGTCAAATGCCTCCAATATCCCGGTTTCGCTCCAAACACCGTCCCGGTGCGGTCCCCGCCACTGCGGCCATTCATCGGCTAAAATCGAAGAGAGGGGGACAAGCACAGCGAGCAGCATTAGTTTCAATAGGATTCGGTTCATGGTTAATCTTGTCCTTTTTTAAAACGCAAATTTTTGACCCGGTTTCCCGTTAGCCTGAACCCTGTAACCCGTCCCGCATCGTTTCGCGTAAAATAAACTTCTGGAAAAAACCACGCATCCCCGACGAAATGATCGTCGTTACAGGTTAGCGATATGTCGTCATGCCGTCTGTGTTGCGCCACGAGCCGGTCTCCTCGCACACCAATGGTATAGGTGGTATCGAGTTCTTCAGTGTAATAATCGCCTTCGAATTTTGACAACTGTTCTGGTGATAGGGGTTCGGTCTCGTTGCTTTCAGAGGGTTGCTTATCCGGCTCGAGTGCCTCGGGCGCAAGGGCATCAGCGAGATAGATATCAGCGATCTTTTTCGCCAAATTAAGCGGATTAAAGGTCTCCAGATTGCACAGTATGACAATGCCAAATTTCTGATCCGGAAAGCGTATGAGATGGCTGCGAAATCCCCGCCATGATCCGCCGTGTCCGGCCGTTTTCAGTGCTCTGTACTCGCCGATGTCCAATCCGAAGGCGTAACTGATCTGTTTCCCATTATTGAGAACCCCTCGCTGATGCATCTGCTCAACCACTGCCTGTCCGCCTATCTGTGCATCGTCAAAGTTCAGAATCCACTTTGATAGATCTTCTACTGTTGAATAGAGCGAACTCGAACCGAGAGCGGTTAAATTGTTCACGGCATTCTTGAATTCACCGTCTTTCACGGACAAATAGGAATACGCCCGGTTCTTTACAATCATCTCGTGGTCATCGTGAAAGTGGGTGCTGGTCATGGCGAGGGGCTTAAAGATGTTGGCGTCTGTCCATTCGCGAAATGAATCTCCCGTTATTTTTTCGACGATTTCTGCCAGCAGATTATACCCCGTATTTGAGTATAAAAACGTTGCTCCAGGCTCGAAATTGAGTTCTTTCTGGCGTCTTACCATTTTCAAAATATGTTTAAACGAAATTACGTCATCCATCTCTCCGCCCGCGATGACAAGTGCCTGTACCCAATCCCGCAGTCCACTCGTGTGATGCACCAGATGTCGAATCGTTATTTTTGTTCCAAAATCCGGGACATCGGGCAAGTGCATCCGAATGTCGTCATCCAGCGAGAGTTTCCCTTCGTGTAACAACGTGGCGATGGCAAAGCCCGCAAATTGCTTGGAGACCGAAGCAATGTCGAAGATGGTTGTCGGCGAAATGGGGATGTCGTATTCCAGATTCGCCATCCCGTATCCGCGCTTGTAGATAATTTCGCTGTCTTTGATAACCGATAGGGCGGCACCAGGGGAATCTGGCTTGTCCCATTCCGCGAATACTTGATCGACTTTTGCCTCAAGTGACTCGTGATTTGTCATTGGTTACCTTCTCTCGGCGCTCTTACCTATATCATACCCGTCACTTGCATCGCGGTCCTGGCAATCTCGGAGAGCGCGCATTCGCCGGTGACGCGGTCGCCGAGTTCCCGGCTGTAGAGGGCAATCACCATCGTCCCTGCTGGAGATTCGACGAAGCCGACGTCATTGATTACCCCCCGATTCGAGCCGGTTTTGGAACCCCAGCGATAGGTTTTGGAGGTCGGCACATATCGGCCGATGCGGCGACCATTCTGTTGCTGGGTCAAGGTGGTGAGCATGGCCTGACAGGATGCGGGGGATGCAGCCTGGTCGTCAAGGATTGTCTTGACGACGGTAGTGTAGTCGTTGGGTGTAGCCCAATTTTCCTGTTCCCCTTCAATTGCGAGACGTCCGCGCATGGGACGTCCGAGGCAGGAGGCAGTCATACCGAGGTCTCGCATTGTCGCGTTGATGCGATCCATTCCGACCACTTCAATCAATATGTTGGTGGCGGTGTTGTCGCTGATGGACATCATCAAGTAGAGGAGATCTCCAAACGACAGTTGCAGTCCGGTATGCATGTGTCGCAGCACACCACTGCCGGGAGATTTATCCTTAGAGCGGACGATGTATGTGTCGTCGAGCGCGAGTGTGCCGCGATCAATGGCTCTGTAGATCTCGATCATGATCGGGATTTTAACTGTGCTGGCCGCCGGAAACTGATGATCACCTCGTGAGGCCCAACGCTCTCCCTGAGGCGAAATCACACTGACGCCGATCGTGCCGGGCGATTCGTAATCTTTAACCGTTTGTTCCAGCTTGCTCCAGTCTGTGGTCATGGTGACGCTCCTGAAACTCCGTCTCAGTTTGTCACTACCAGTGCGTCTTTGGCTTTGCGAGGCAGTTTGACGAGGATGAAATAAGATTCGGGATACAAGTAGTCTTCTCTTGATTCATCAATGACTCTCAAATACCCCTCTTGCGCCGCTTCTTCGTCAGGCAGAATCTGGTAGATCTTCCGCTTCTCCAGATCGTCGCAGTCTCTGTTCTCAATACACAGCGCGAATTGAGATTCTGATAGGTTCTTTTTCATTTTGGAAATCCATTCCTTGAAATTCTTTGTGAGTCCGGAAGTAAGTTTCTGCTATCTCATAAATCCTTTCATCTGAAAGTTCATGCGCCCAAGCTGCATATTCGAGCAGTTGCGCTACCGCTTCTCTTGGAGCTTTACCCTTTTTCAGTTCGACAATAATAAGATTTCCAGCCGAATTGACCCCAAGAAGGTCAGGAAAGATGGTCCCTTCTTCAACTATGGCAGATGTTTATCTGCCAATCCAGAGAATAGGCTCTTGAGCAAATGCCCAAGGACTACGCTCAAGCCAACTCTCCAGATGGTTTTCAAGTTCGAGATTTGTTTTTTGCGCGATAACGAGTTCAGCAT